>CAZGIO010000143.1:0-4601 GCA_964525975.1 uncultured bacterium | reverse complement strand
TAAATTTCACTGTTTGAGACCTTCAGGTCGAGTTTGAAATTTAAATGCAGCCGAGTGATCAGTGAATATGCAGCACCGGGGCCCCCGAAACTTTATGTCCTTCACCACATAGGTCTTTCTAATAAAGTTACGGGGTGGTCAATCGAGGACATCGCCTCATGGGCGTCACCCGCCCCTTATATCCGTACCGGCTCATATCCATCAGAGGCCAGGATCTCAGAAATCAGATCATACTTTTCCAGCAGCTTCCCGCAAGCGTCTTCAATGCTTTCATATGACGCCACCACGGGAATAAAATGCCTTTTCATCCTGTTGATATTGGGGCCGAACGCCCTGTTCACAACAACCGACACCTGCATCTCTTTGAATAATCCCGCCACTGAACGGGCTTTGTCGGGATCCCCATGGCCCGTGTCGTTCTCTTTCATGCCCTTTGTCCTGTTCTCGATAATATCAATCCTGTGCGCCTCATCACCATTCACCTCATATAAGACATAACAGTCAGCGTCACCAAAATGACCGTCATATAACTTGTGTCCGTCTGATGACGCAAAAATCACTTTCATCATAATTAGCTCTTTCTAATAATGTTAGCCATAACTATTTATACAGTGTTTGCCCCCCTGCGTCAAGGCAAAATAAAAAGTCAGAGCCTGTGAATTTTTTACAAAAAAACGGGATATTTTTAACGGTTTACTTGTTGTATCAGTAAGAAACAGACGGCGGTGAGATTATGTTTTACGAAGATTACTTTAACAGCATTTACTCCATACAACATAGATTGATTAAAAAACAGGCCCTGGACAGGTTCATCATGGGCGTAAGCGGACCCGATGCATCAGGTAAAACAGCATTCTCAAACGAATATTCCCGCTTCCTCACCAACCGCGGAACGCCTTGCGCCATCATACATGCCGATGACTTTCTCGCCCCTACATCCATAAGATATAAACTGGATGATCCCGTGGAATCATACTACAAACACGCATTCGACCATGAACGGCTGGCTCGCCTCCTGGAGACCATTAAACAAGCAAAACCTGAGACCGTCCTCTCCTATAAGGCCTACTGCCGTGAGACAGATTCCCTCTCCCTTGAAAAAAACTTCACCCTCAAAGAGAATATGACAGTGATTACAGAAGGCGTATTGCTTTTTAAAGATCCTCTGAAACAACTGTTCAATCTCAAACTCTTCCTCTATACTGATTATTCAACCATAGAAAAAAGAGTGATACAAAGAGACTACGATATCTTCGGAGAAGAGACCCTGGACAGATACAGGACTAAATATTTTCCCGTTCATGAAAAACATCTGTCCGAGGACAGTCCCGTATCAGCCGCGGATATCCTGATCAGGGAGGAATGCAAATGCCTCAATATTTCAGAGACTGTGACACGCTGACGACAGATATGCTCAAGGGATTCTTTGTGGGCTGGAAAACACCCCTTTCAGCCCGACAACACCTGAAAATACTTCAAAATTCCGCACACATAGTATGGGCAGAGGAAAACGGCCGCTGCGTGGGCTTTATAAACGCCATCACCGACGGCATGGTCTTCGCTTTCATACCCATGCTGGAAGTCATCCCGGAATATCAGGGCCGCGGCATCGGTACAAAGCTCATGGAACTCATGCTCGAAAGCCTCAAAGATTATACCAATATCGATCTCCTTTGCGATGCCCCGCTGCAGCCGTTCTATGAAAAATTCGGGATGCTTAAGACCCACGGGATGGTCATACGTAAGTTCTTGAACTAAGCACTGAAAATCAGAATCCGCTGCCCCTGAGAACAGTCCATATGGTCTTCAGGATAATCCTCATATCCAGAAATACACTTCTGTTATCAATATAATACAGATCATACTGCAGCTTATATAGAGCATCTACAGCATTTCTGCCATAGGGGTAGTTCACCTTCGCCCAGCCTGTGATGCCGGGCCTGATAAGATGACGGATGCCGTAATAGGGGATATCCTTTTCATATTCGCTCACGAGCTTTATCCACTCCGCCCTGGGGCCGATGACATTCATCTCTCCACGGAGCACATTAATAAACTGCGGAATCTCATCTATGCGAGTCTTCCTAAGAAAACAACCAAACTTCGTCACACGGGGATCATTTTTACAGGAATACCGGGAAAAGCTACCAGGATCATGTTCCCGCATTGTGCGAAACTTCAACAGCATAAACTCTATTCCGTAGCGCCCCACACGCTCCTGTTTGAAAAACACAGGGCCTTTGGATTCCAGTTTGATGATCAATGCCGACAATAAAAGCACTGGAGATGCCAACAGCAATGCAAAGAACGAAAAAAATATATTGAATATCCTTATATTAAAACCATACAGGGTCAGCGCTGAATTACGCTTCTCGATATCACGTACAAGCTGGTTCACTTCAGACTTGGTCATGTGAAGAACCGGGTATTTGCATAAAAGATGTTCTATAAGGGTGTCAAAGAAAACAATCTCAATCCCCATCCTCCGGATGCTGTTGAATGCTTCTATCCTGTTTTCATACAGATGTGAATCTTCAGAAACTATGATCATATCCACCTGATTATCATTCAGAAAATCAAGCAGTTCCCGTTCCGGACCGAGCCAATCCACCTGGCCGATCTCCGCGCCCTCTTCCTCTGCGATCTCATTACCTTCGCAGATCACCATGGGCCGGGATACTTTGTCTGAAAAATATCCCATGATCCTCGTGCCTAAATACTTGTTCTTCATCAGCAGACGACTGACACTGCGGCCGCTGAAACCATCCCCCACGATGACAACATGCTTCTCAAGTCTGTTGAGCGCGGCTACCCCGAAAAAAATAAAGACCAAAATAGAAATCGTAGACATCAGAGAGCTCGTAACCCCACAGAGGAAACTCCCGCTCCCTGATAAGATAAATCTGCGTATCACAAATCTAAAAACAAGGACAACCATGGCAGCTTTCAATATCTTTGCGGTAAACTGCCAGATATACGGCATGTCGATCTCAAAAAAATGGAAAAAATGAAGGGTGATAAGCCAAAGAAGAGCATTCACGCCTACACCCGACAACCACTCCCATTGGCAATATGGACGTCCGAAGACTAATAGAGTAAAAGCGCCTGCCAAAACAACCGAAACAATGATACTAAGAAATAAATAAAACCTGATGTAATTAAGCCTGTTGCCCATGGAACCCTTTCTCATGTCGCACTACAATAATTATACACAAATAAATTTTTATTTCAACTTGCGCTCCACAACCGTTAGGTATATAGTTGATTAGATATGGGCCTGTGGCTCCGTTAACCCAGCCTGGGACGGATACTATTGCCGTCCGAAGCATGAAAGGTTTATGCCGATACCTCATCTTTCTCTCTTCGGTATCCAGGTTTTTCTCATGTTACCACAGGCTCATATCTTCTCCCTATTCTGTGATTATCCCATGATATCTGAAAAACTCCCTGTTCTCTTTCTTTTTAAGCAGCGGCTCATGCATCTGCAGCACAGATACTCCTGAGTAGTTGTTTCCCTCTATGACAGAAAAACCTTCCTCCGTAGAAATAATATCCCATCCCGTGTAGACGGGATACCTGTCATTCAGCTCGCTTTTCAATGTATCCGCGATCGCCTTCCATCGGGGGTGAACCAGTCCGGTAAACTCAAAGCCGGTCTCAGGATGACGCCTTATCTTTTTCAGCGTTGACAATCCTCCGGGATAAACCGCCCCTTCGCCAAACGTTCCCGTCTCAACATCAATATGGACGACAATGCCGCCCTTGCCGATATTGTCCATGGGTGCCGATTGACCAGTGCCGATACGCTGTACAGCTCCCATGATCAGAGGTTTGCCCGTTGACGGAGATATACCTGTGAGAACACGCAGTGTGTTGACAGAATGAGGATATAACCTGCGGCTGAACTCACTCTGCCTGATCATCCTGCAGACAACCATGGGACCGGAACAAGCCGCAATCCGCTCAAGCTTAGCTTTATCCGCCGGCTTTCGGTTCACCATAAACACGCCTTCCGCAGCTTCAAGAAAATAAACACCATCACCGCCGCCGCCGCACTCCGGTTTAATAATAAAATCTTCTCCGCCCATTACAGCATCATACAAATCCGATATGCTGCATATAGTCCCTGACAACGGAAGACAGACACCCTTATCAATGATCATGATGTTCTCTGGAACGTTAAACGCTTCAGGCATCACTAACTTGAATACCACTTTATTGTCAAGTATAACTCGGAGTCCGCCATTTATATGTTCTGTCTTCAGGCGCTCAATATCTGTTAAATAATGCTCCATCCCATGTTTTTTAAAATCATACAACACCGCAGATTCACTGAAAAACCCGTTTAGATACATGCGTATCCTGTCTGCAAGCCGGACCTTTACTGCAAACCGGCGCTCTCTCAGCAAAAATCCATATAAAACTCTAAGCTGTCTGTATAATCCCACTGGCATCTTTGTGATAATACCCCTCCATCCCATGCAAAAACCTGCCTGCGCATGACTAATCAAGCCATGCCGCAACCATTTAGATTATCATTATAGCAGTCTTTTTCTCTGTTTTTGAAAAAAAGTTTGCCTCCCGCATTTGACAAAACCGCC
>CAZGIO010000142.1:0-4621 GCA_964525975.1 uncultured bacterium | reverse complement strand
GGGACATATGGCAGACTTTCTGAACATGGAGTTCAAACATAAGATCGGTGTATCCACAGGAATGAAACAAATAAGAGATAATAAGGAAGCGCTGGCTCTCGCCCGTGAAAAGGGCAAGAGCCTGTAATTGATTATTCTTCTTCAGAGCCCTCGGTAGAGTCTCCAATCGGAGGATACATCTTCAACTTGACGGTCTCCATCTCATAATTTATGGGATAATCCGAGTTGGATTCAACATACCGTATTATGGCACCCTTCTGAATGGATACAGTTTTCTCTTCAGGGGAAAAATCACTCATATGCCAATTTTGTATATAGACGTTTTTCATGGCTGTCTTTGTAAAAAAGCCTTTAAACATACCCGGTTCCCATTTGTCTTTCTTCGATTTCAACACCCAAATATTAAACCTGGTGCTGTCCGCTGCATCTCTAATAACCGCAAAGGTATATAAATTGCTGTTGCCGTAAGTACCCTTAAGCCCTGAGACAATATTGACCCACTTTGTTCTATCCGAAAGCACCCATATCCCCTCAACGGGATCAAGCTTGCCGGCATTTTCATCAAAATAGGCTCTAAAATCCGCTTCACTCATATCAATTCTATCCCAGTTCAAAAGCCAGTCAGGTGTAGGGGCGGGTTCCTTTTTTACATTCGTGGGCCGAGCGCCGGCACAACCGGTCAGGGATATGGTAACCACCGCAATAAACAGCATTATGCTGATAGATTTGATTTTCATAAGACCTCCTCTGTCATAATGAATAACATTCAATTATAGCATCTAAAAGAGAGAGACTCCAGAAGAATCATCGCAGCTTTCGCATATAATAACGGTGCCCGTTATATTCTGATATAACGAGTTTGCCCTCATCAGCCAGGGTTTCGGCAAACTCAAGAGTCTCACCACATGCCTCAAGCAGCTCTTCAACTGCATCTTCACGCATGGGATGCACCGCAGTGATGCTCATGAGGTCAGCCCCGGGATCGCCTGTGGAGGCGAACCTGTTCCCCTCATAACCGATAAGGTACTCAGTATTGACGCCTGCTCCTGAAAATATCTGATACGCCAGATTGATACGCTCCTCATCAGGAGGCACCGCTTTTTCATCTGCCGGCGGCCGTGTGGGTATGCTGATATAGCTTGTATGGGGATCCAGTTTTTTAATAAATCCCGCGGTCTTCTCAAGACTTTCCACACTGTCATTGAAACCCTTGGCCAGCATGGTCTCTGTGATAAGCCTGCCCTGATACACACGGGAAAATTCCAGCAATCCCTCAAGCATCTCCTCAAAAACAATGCTTTTCAAAGGATGATCCACCCTGCGCCACGTCTCTTCATCGGCTGAATCCACCTTCACTGAGACAAGGTCCGCTTTGCACAATTCATCTCTAACTGCGGGATGAGACATCAGTGTGGAATTTGTTATTACCGCCGTCTTTATGCCGGTGCCGCCGAGTAAATCCAGCAGTCTCCCCAGGTTTATATCCAGCGTGGGTTCCCCGTCGGGCACCACTGTAAGATAATCGATCTTTTCCCCGGTTTTGACACACATATCGACCTTCTCACGCACTTCTTCCATGAGTTCTTCAGGGGAATAAAAATCCTGACGCGTTGAATCCATTTTTATGGCCCTGCCAAGCTGGCAGTACGCGCAGGCCAGTGAACAGATCTTGGGCGGTATGTTATTGATTCCGATGCTGCGCCCAAGCCTTCTCGAGGGAACAGGCCCGAATATTTTCATTAAATCATCTCTTTTCAGTTATATTCTAATCTTGTCTTCTCATCTGATAGTGTGGGTGCAATAAGCTCTTTCCACGTGTCACTTTTCCAGGTGCCCAGAGCCTCATGGGTGGTCATGTATTTTTCCGGTATGGGATGTGTTCCGATGACCACTTTAACACCATATTTTTCCTCAATAAAATCCCTGAACTGGACCACTCTGGGACATGGAGGATATCCCACTACAAGTCCCGTGGCCAGATGTATCGCTTCCACGCCGTTTTTCACCATCTCAGCGGGAGCGTATTCAATATTTCCGCCGGGACAGCCTCCGCATGTGGTATAGCCTACAAGTTCCAGCTCCTCATCAGCGGGATATATACTGAAAGCTCCGGCTCTTTCCTTCATGGCTTTAAAACATTTTCCTCCGGCGCAGGTATGATACCTGTCACATATGATGATCCCGATCTTCATAGATCCCTCCTTTATTTGCCTTCGTTGATCTCAAAACCCCTGCGCTTCAGGTATGACCCCAGGATGACCGATGTCAATATAATCAGCGGTAACGAAACAATAAGCCGTACAAGAGTAAATTTAATCCCCATAAACGAGGCCTCAAAAATCGTCATTGGTATACGGTAAACAGCCGCGGCGCTCACGTAGGTGAATATCACGCTCAATTTAGCGCCTTTCCTGTATAATGAATACGCCACGGGAAAAGCGACATACAACCCGCCCACTGTGGTACCCGCAAGGAGTATGGCCCAGACGTAACCCATGAAGACAGACCCTTCGCCCATATGTTTTTCCACGGTGGACTTCTTCACCCATACTTCAAAAAGCCCGATGAGTATAAATGCCACTGGTACTATGCGCAGCATGTCAAAAGCAAATGATATAAAATTGTCGCGTATGGCAATGCCCGGCTGAAAATCATAGATGGAAGAGAATGCAAGAAACAACAGATAGATAATGAAATAGAACGCTCTAATGACTCTCTTTTTCATATCTCTCCAAACACAAGGCCTGTGAGCAGCGCCACTGCTATGGCCATTAGAAAACCGGCAGCGTTACGGATAACGGTCACTTTAAAACCGAAGTACTCCTGTTCCACGGGAAAAGTAAGGATCCCCACCATCATAAGCGTGGTTGTAAAACCCGATAACACCATATAGGTGACACCCTTGGTCAGAAGTATGCCGCAGAGCGGATATGCGATAAATCCCGGCATCATGGTAATGGACCCGATCACCGCTGCAAGGACCATGGAAAAATATTTGTTATCACCACTCAAAACAGCGGAAATGACATGATCCGGCAGGAGATAAAGGACGACTGATATTAGGACAAGCACCACGGCAAACGACGGCAGGATCTTTTCAAACTTTTTCCAGGCTATCTTCAGGGCCTTCAGCGTCTTTTGCCTGTCTTTCAAAAGCGACAGCAGCAGCGCCGTCCCTGTTATCACATAAAGAATATACATCTGTTTTCCACTCCCACACAAACAGCCTAAATCCAGAGTCGATAAAAGTCAAGGAAAAGGAAAATCCCTTTTACTAAGTATGAAGCCGATTCCCTGATAATTATGAAATAATATTGATAATCAAAATCCAGAGCTTATAATCATGATGTTAATGAAAGGATTGTTAATATGACGCGAAGGACTCTTTTAGGTATATTTCTTACACTGATATTTATTATTTCTGCCACATTCACCGCCGCAGTTTTCGTCGCAGACAAGATACTTTCAAATATGTCTGACATGCGTGTTGAAAAATATGAACATACACCCGGTGAATATGGACTGAATGCAGAAGAGTTCACGTCTGTCACAGCAGACGGACTTCATATCAATGCATGCCTTTTCAGAAAACAGGATGCAAAGGGGACCGTGCTCATACTCCACGGCATGCACGGCCAGGATGCCACATCTCTTTTTCCCTATGCGAAATTCATATCCGACGCCGGTTTTAATGCCGTTGCCGTAAATATGAGAGGGCACGGCAAAAGTGAAGGTCAGATTGCATTTGCCTATAAAGAACCGCTGGATATACAAGCGGTCATCTCTGAACTGAAAGAGCATATGGGTCTCGGAGATTCAGATTTTATCCTTTACGGATTGTCCATGGGCGGTTCATCCGCAATCAATGCCGGAGCTTTAATCGGCGATCTGAAGGGCATCATAGCCATAAGCCCGTTTGCTTCCATGGGACGTCAGGTGACAGATTACATAAAAAAAATGGACATGCCCGCCTTTGTCAACTGGGTGATGAAACAGGCTTTTTTCACAGCCCTCCGCATCAAATACGGCTCGGGGTCTCCTGAAGAGAACATCCGGCGACTGGACGGTATACCTGTCCTGCTCATGCACGGCACAGCTGACTCACAGACAGCTTACTATCATTCCGAACTGCTCGCTGAACTGGGCAGCGATAAATGCAGGCTGGTGGCATTTGAGGGCGCTGATCATCTGATCCTGGCTGAAACCGTCCTGTCAGACAGCGCCGCGGAATATAGAAAAAACATTACCGGTTTTCTCAAAGAGATCATTGACTTTAAATGAAGAAATCTTCCCTTAACAGGGATAAATCATTTTTAAAACAATCTTGATTTCGGGATAATCCTCCTTCATGTGTGATAAGGTATTATTCTCAGCTTCTTTCCCGATTTTGAAACCTTATCCCCTATAAACCTGTCTATAATACAGGGGGGTGTCACATGCAGACAATAACCAGAGGGTGGTCTTTATACAGACTGTTATATATGCTGAAAGAACGTTTTAATACGGGATCGGTATTGGACTGCGGCGCAGGAGGCCGACGTCCTCCGCTCATACTGTTCAACGAGAACGGCTTTTCAACCAGAGGCATTGAGATCAGCGCAGAAAATGCGGACATGGCAGA
>CAZGIO010000141.1:0-4625 GCA_964525975.1 uncultured bacterium | reverse complement strand
ATCTTTCCTCTACCTGTCAAAGGACTTGTTTTTACCGCTGATTATATGTCACCTGTAAATTCTACCCTTGAAATGGAGTATTCGTACCTGGATGAGGATATTGAAGAGACACATGAGAAGAACCTTAACACCACCACGTTCAGCCTTGCCTACAGGACTCCTTTCAATATCTCATTATCAGCAGGTGTCATCTATGCATTCGGAAATGAGAGGAACCAGTATCTTATCACCAACGATTCCTATACCGCCTCTGAGACATATAATAAATGGAAGTATACATACAGCGGCATCGGTTCCAAGTTCGGACTTCATATAAACCTTGATAATATCAACGCCGGTGTCGTGTACAGACCTTCATATATGATCGAATCATCACGTTCGTTTAACGACACTCCTCTGCTGCCCCATACTGAGTTCGACTATCCTTCGGAACTTGCCGCAGGCATCGCTTTAAACCTGCCCGGGCTGACTCTTACCGGTGAATATGTGAGCTGCAGCTGGTCCAGTCTGGATTATTACGATTATGACCTTGAGGACATGACCAGATATTCACTGGGCGGTGAATTTGAACTCAAGATACCCTATGAACGACGGGGAAAAGAAAAGATCTTCAGACTCCCCCTCCGTGCGGGTTTTTACACACAGAACGGATATTACAACGACGGCAGTGAATTTGGTGTCACCATGGGCTTTTCACTGCATCCGTTCAAGACATCTGAATCTTCTCGTGTTGACATACTATTTTCCGCGGGTAAAAGATCTGCTGTCTTGACAGACGCTTTCGACGGGCTTGATTATGATTACAGCGAGAACTTCTTCACCATAGGTATGAGCTTCTCAGCCTCCGACAAGTGGTTTCGCTGACACTAGTCCGCATCTTGTTCACGTTCAAAGAATAACTGTCTGACACTGTTTATATAAAGGGCTTCATTCTCCATGAGACTTGAAGCCCTTTCCCTTATAGTCTTTATCAGTCTGAAATCTCTTCCGTATTTTACCGTGGAAAGTCCCCACTGTCCGTGCTGTCTCAAACCCAGTATCTCTCCACCGCCTCTGAGCCGCAGATCCATCTCGGATATCTCAAAACCGTCATGTGTCGACTTGAGATATTCAAGCCGCTCAGGCACAGCTCCGCCATGTGCTATGAGGATACAGTAAGCCCTTTCTTTCCCTCGTCCTATTCTTCCCCTTAACTGATGGAGCTGTGACAATCCGAACCTTTCAGGCTGTTCCACCACTATGATATTTGCATTGGGTGAATCAATACCCACTTCTATCACCGTAGTACTTATCAATATACTCACATCCCGGCCCATGAAGCGGTCAATGGTCCTTTTCTTGTCCCCGTCATCCATCCTCCCGTGAAGTATAGCCACATTTCCCCCCCCGAAACGTGAGGTATATTTTTTTTCCATCTCCTTCACTGACTTCTCGCTCTCTTCACTCTCTATAAAAGGACATACGACATATGCCTGACGTCCTTTTTTTATCTCCTTTTCAATAAAATCAAATATCCTTGAGCGGTCTTTTTCATGCCGTATATATGTATCTGTGCGCCCTCTTCCAGGAGGATATTCATCAATTATTGAAAGTTCCATATCGCCGTATATGAGCATAAGCGCCGTCCTTGGTATAGGCGTGGCTGTCATGATCATGTAGTTGGGAAAATTTCCTTTCATCAGAAGGCTTTTTCTCTGAGACACACCGAATTTATGCTGCTCGTCCACGATGACCATATCAAGAGAGCAGAACCTGACCTTGTCATAAATAAGAGCATGTGTCCCCACAACCAGGTCAACATCACCGTTCTCCAGCCCCTCCAGCACTTCTTTGCGTTCTTTATTTCTCATTCCTCCTGTGAGAAGGGCTGTCTTTATCCCGAAACCTTCGAGAAGAGCGTCCAGTTTTTTATACTGCTGCATTGCAAGTATGCCCGTTGGAGCCATAAACGCCCCCTGTCGTCTGTTCTTGACAGTAAGATATAGAAGATATGCCGCTATCACAGTCTTTCCGGTGCCCACATCCCCCTGCAGGAGCCTGTACATCATCCTGCCTGACCTCAGGTCTTCTTCAGCCTCTTTCATGCACTTTTCCTGAGCCTGTGTCATTTTGAACGGCAGTCTTTGCTGAAACGCTTCCCGGAGAGACAGATCAGTGATATACTTCTCTTTTTTATTAACTTCTCTTTCATGTCTCTTATTTATCAATATGGCGTTAAACGCCGCAAGCTCATCAAAAGCCAGCCTTTTCCTTGCCTTTTCCCCGTCTTCCTCTTTAGGGGGGAAATGAAGGGTCCGCAGGGTCTCAGTCAGGGGCATCATCCCGTATTCATCCTGTATACTGCGGGGCATATAATCCTCAGCGGGCAGCTGTTCCAGGGCGTTCCTTACACATTTTCTCAGATATTTCACGGTAATGCCTGCAGTCAGTCCGTAAAGAGGGAGCAGGGTTTCCTCTTTTTTATACGTATCCGCCGGTGTTATCTCGGGGTGGGTCATCTGGAAACCGTTTCGGTAAAGTTCCGCCTTCCCATAGACATAATATTTCTTTCCCGTCTGCAGGGTATTTCTTATATAGGACGGCATATTGAACCATACCAGGTCCACCCCTCCGTTTTCATCATATCCGTATATGGAAAAGACCTCTTTGCCTTTTCGGCTTCTGTATCTGGAAACAGCCCCCATAGTAAGCTGTATGAGATGACGCTCTCCATTACGGAGCTCATGAGACATGGATATAAACCGTTTGTCTTCATAGGATGACGGCAGATATTTCAGGAGGTCAAAGAGAGTCGATATGCCGAGCTTCCTCAATGATTCCGCACGCTTCGGCCCCACGCCTTTTAAATACCTCACAGGGCGTTTTAATATATCAACTGTTTTCATCCAGAAAAAATAGTGTCGTCCCGCTGCTCCAGCGCAAAGTGACAATATTCCCGTGCGTGGAAAAGCCAAGTGGGACAGTGTCCTTCTTCTTGATCAGGAGTTCTTCCTTCTCCCGGTCTTTCATATATACCCAGTGGTAACCGTCATCATACCTTGTAAAGAACGTTACTCCGGAAGCTGTGGCGGTATCCGCATATGTCCGTTCGTTTTCCGCTTCCTCTATCCTTCTTCCGTCCACAGAAAATATCTTATAGCCGTCCCGTGGAGAAACGGAGAATCGATTGTCATCTGCTTTTGAAAAACTCATGTCCGGCAGCCACTTATTGCCGCCGCCTGCCAATTCAATTGAATCAAACTCTTTACCCTTCATGTCTAAAAGAACCACTGAATCCGTTTCCCTCCGCCTGTACACTGCTATCATATCCCCGAAAAGAAACGCCTTTATACAGAAGCCGTTGATGAGTTTCACAGACTGTCCATATACACCGTCTGCAGCTGGAAGGAAATATAACGAGCCGAGATCGATATATACAATACCTTCTTCACCTGTATCATAATGGGAGAGATATCCGCTTTTTACAACTTCAACTATCCTGCCTGTCTCAGGTTCCATCACGCATAAGTCACCTGTGTTCATCCAGTTATGATCAGATATAAATGATGAATATCTGACAAAGAAGACAGAGCCGCCGTACCAGCGGAACTGCCCGGAGTTTTCCAGAGTGTAAGAGGCTGTCAGTTCAGCAGCATCATATACCGATATCTCCTGTCTGAATACAGTTATAAAACGGCTGTCATCCTCTGAAAACAGCACATTCCCTTTTAAATCCAGGATAGCCTTCAGTGAGACATGGCTCTCATCCTGCATATCAACATTCTCACGGATCTCTTTGGCGGCGCAGGCCGTCATGAACATCAAAAGGATCACCGCAAGGCATTTTTTCAAAAAAGCACCTCGTTATCACTGGAATATGTGGTCATGTTTGATATGATCTCATTTTTCGTCTGCAGTGACAATATCTTGATGTCATGATGATGGAACTCACTGTTATAACTGAGATATACTTTAACTTTTAATGTCTTCTGCAGTTCTTCAAGAGCGTCACGGTATTCATTCAGCATGGAATAGAAGATCTCTTCGTTGATCACAACAAGGAACTCTGTCTCATTTGAGAGCCAGACCGCTTTTTTAAGAGTCCTCAGCATTTTGAAGACAAGTGACGAAGTTGAATATATTATTCCGGTCCCGTTGCAATAAGGACATGGTTGAGTCAGTTGATTTTTCAGGCTTTTTCTTACTCTTTTTCTGCTCATCTCCACTAGCCCGAGGTTTGAGATGGGATAGATGTTGGTCTGAGCTTTATCAAGCTTAAGATGTTCTCTGAGTGTCTCAAAGACTTTTCTCCTGTGATTGTCTCTTTCCATATCGATAAAATCGATGATGATTATCCCCCCGATGTCCCGCAGCCGCAGCTGTCGGGGTATTTCCTCGGCGGCTTTCATATTTGTCTGGAACACTGTCTCTTCCTGACTCTTTTTCCCGACAAACCTGCCTGTGTTGATATCGATAGCCACCAGAGCTTCCGCTTCATCAAACACCAGAGTCCCGCCTCCTTCAAGGCGAACTTCTTTACTTATCCCCTTTTCCAGAGCTTTTTCAACTCCATAGGTCTCAAATATCGGAATATCATCTTTGTAATTAACGTTCTTAGTGAGCACATTTTTCTATTTCTTTTTCTC
>CAZGIO010000140.1:0-4634 GCA_964525975.1 uncultured bacterium | reverse complement strand
ATAAGGACACTCCAGCGGGTGACAGGGGTCGATGTCATCATCGATGACACACCTGAGGCTGTGACCCTTTCCGGGTATGACCCCATACGCCGTGAGATTGCCACCAAATCACTGGAAAAACTCATTGTAGACGGCAGGATACATCCCAGCAGGATAGAGGATATTGTCAACAAGACACGCAAGGAGATCGCAAAGAAGATCAGGGAAGAGGGCGACAAGGCAGTCATAGACCTCGGGCGCTCTCTCCCGCAGCGGCCGGTTCAGATAGGCGTCTGCGCCGTCGATATCGCCGGCGCGCCAGGCGGAAAAACCGGCTCGCGCGTCCGCACGTTGGCGGGCGAAATACACAAGGAAATAGTCAAACTTATCGGACGTCTTCAGTACCGCACAAGCTATGGGCAGAATGTGCTGAACCACAGCAAGGAAGTATCCATAGTAATGGGTATCATGGCAGGGGAACTGGGACTGAAAGTGAATCTTGCCAAACGTATCGGGCTGCTCCATGATATCGGCAAGGCTGTTGATTTTGAGATGGAGGGGACCCATGCTCAGATCGGTTCGGACCTGGCGAAAAAATATGGAGAAAAACCCGTTGTGCTGAACGCCATAGCAGCACATCATGCTGAGGTCGAGTGCGATTCGGTGTACGCGGTGCTCCTCATGGCGGCCGATGCCATATCGGCGGCAAGGCCCGGGGCGAGAAGAGAAAGCCTTGAATCATATATCAAACGGCTTGAGACTCTGGAAGGGCTCGCAACTGACTTTGAGGGCGTGGAAAAAGCGTATGCCATACAGGCGGGACGCGAAGTGCGGATAATCATATCGCCTGATGATGTGGATGATATAAAAGCCTCCAAGATCGCCAAGGATATTGCCCTGAAAGTCGAAAAAGAGCTGGATTATCCCGGCATGATAAAGATCAACGTCATCAGGGAAAAACGTTACGTGGAGTATGCAAAATAATCTGAAGATCCTCTTTCTGGGTGATGTTTTCGGAAGGGCCGGCAGAGAGGCGGTGGCCAAATGGCTGCCTCTCTACAGGAAAGAAAAAAACATCGATTTTGCCATTGTGAACGGCGAAAACCTCGCGGGAGGATCAGGCATTACAGACGATACAGCACGGGAGATGTTCAAAGCCGGCGTGGACTGCATGACTTCAGGCAACCACGTATGGCGCAAAAGCGACGCTCTTCAAATACTTGAGGAAGACAGACGTGTTCTCAGGCCCATGAACTATCCCCCGGGAACCCCCGGGAGGGGATGGGCTATATATACAGTAAAAGGATGCAGGATCGCTGTCATGAACCTCCTTGGAAGAGTCTATATGGAACCAATGGAGTGCCCTTTCCGCGCCGCGGATAAAGCTCTGGCTGAGCTCGGGGACTGTCCGGTTATCTGTGACATACATGCGGAAGCCACATCGGAAAAAGTCGCCATGAGCTGGTACCTTGACGGCAGAGTAAGCGCGGTGATAGGGACACATACCCATGTGCAGACCGCCGATGAGAGAATACTGCCCGGAGGGACTGCGGCTATTACCGACGCGGGAATGACAGGGAGCCATGATTCTGTTATCGGAGTGGAAAAAGAGATCATACTGAAGAGGTTTTTAACGGGAATGCCGGGCAGGTTTAAACCCGCTGTCCGGGATATCTGGATAAGCGGCGTCATGCTGGAGATATGCCCGGAGACCGGCAGAGCTGTCCATGTGCAGCGGATACAGGAAAGAGGTGCCGAAAAACATGGCTATTTTATTAAAGGGTAAGCCTGTAGCGGAACAACTGGACCGGGAGATCAGTGAGTTTGCAGGGGAGCACAGGATAACGCTGGCTGTGATACAGATCGGCAATGATCCCGCATCCACCGCATACAGAAAATTCAAGAAAAAACGCGCGGTAAAGATGGGCATACATTTTGAGGAATACCTGTTTGATGTGCATGTGCCTCCCAATGAGATAACGGATCTCCTGGACAGACTGAACAGCAGAGAAGAGATCACCGGCATCTTTATGGAACAGCCGGTGCCCGAGCCGTTCAGAGAATATGCTTTCACAGAGCGCATCATGACAGAAAAAGATATAGACGGTATCACCAGTGACAATGCCGCGGCGCTTTATTTTAATAGAGAGGGCCTGTTTCCCGCTACCGCCGAGGCGGTCATGGAGATACTCTCCTTTTATAAGATCGATCCCAGAGGGAAAGAGGCTGTGGTCGTGGGAAGAAGCAATGTCGTGGGCAAGCCCCTTGCCATGATGCTGACACATGCCCATGCCACTGTAACCCTCTGCCATTCCCGCACACGTGACCTTGAAAAAGTCATCGCGCGGGGGGAGATCGTTGTAGCCGCTGTGGGCAAAGCGGGATTGATCTCAGGAGAAAGGCTGCGGGAAGACGCCGTGGTCATAGATGCAGGATATAATATTGTACAGGGCAGGACTTGCGGTGATGTGGATTTCGGGCCGGCTTCGGAAAAAGCGGCTATGATCACCCCCGTTCCAGGGGGTGTGGGCACTGTGACCAATTCCGTGATCTTCCACAACCTGATAAAGGCATATAAAATCCAGCATGGCATATAAGGTCTTTACAGTATCGGAAATAAATAACAGCATAAAAGATGTAGTTGAAGGGGCTTTCTCCTCGGGTATTTATGTGGAGGGAGAGATCTCAGACTACAAAAAAAGTTCTTCGGGCCATATCTATTTTACAGTATCAGATGAACAGAGCAGGTTAAGCTGTGTGATGTGGCGCTATAAAGCCGCACATATGCCCGGGGAAATCAGACAGGGTACATATGTGATCATCAGAGGCAGACTTAATGTCTATGCACCGGGGGGATCCTACTCACTCTCCGCTGACACAGTGGAGATCGCAGGAGAGGGACTGAAGAAGATCAAGCTGGCTCAGCTGAAAAAAAAGTTTCAGGCTGAAGGGCTTTTTGACAATAAAAGACCATTGCCGTTCCTTCCTTCTGTGGTGGGTGTCGTCACCGCTGAAAACGGCGCCGCTTTCAGAGATATCGTCAAAGTGCTGAGGCGGCGGAACCCCGGCGGGGATATCATACTCACGCCCTGCGCGGTGCAGGGGGCAGACGCTCCACGTTCCATCGTCGAAGCTGTTGCGCTTCAAAACAGGTTCGGGAAGGCCGAAGTCCTTATTGTGGGCAGAGGTGGAGGAGGCAGTGAAGACCTGTCGGCATTTGACCATGAGGACGTGGTCCGCGCCGTGGCGGGATCATCCATACCCGTTGTGTCAGCAGTGGGACATGAGATCGATTATTCGCTCACGGACCTTGCCGCGGATGTCAGGGCCGAGACGCCGTCTTCTGCGGCGGAAAAAGTCATGCCACACATAGCCCTCCTGGAAGCTGACGTGGATCAGAAGCTTCTGCGTCTGTCAAGGGCTGTTGAAGCAGCGGCAGACCACAGGCGGAACAGGATGGAATATATCAGCAGACGCCTGCACGGGAGATCTCCGGAACGTCTCCTCGGCGGGATGAACGAAAGACTGGTCAGGTCCGCTGAAGAAGCGTTGAGGTCCATGGATGTACTTCTGAGAGAAAAAGAGAACGCGCTTGGACGAAGCCTGGAAAAGATCGGCGGCTTCAGAGAACGGTTCCTTGAGCGGGAAATGGGACGCGCGGAAAAGGCGGCTGAAAAGCTCGCTTACCTTGCTCCAAGGACGGATATGGAAAAACGGCGCGGGAAGGAATTGAAAGACAGACTTTTTAAAGCATGCGGATCCCGGCTGGAGGATAAAAAGTCCGATCTTGCCATGGCTGTGTCCGGTCTGGACAGCCGCAGCCCTCTGGGGGTGCTGGCCAGAGGATATGCTCTCGTGAGGAAAGAGGACAGGATGAGTGGAAACGCAGGTTCCCTGGAAACAGGGGATGCGGTGAAGATCCTTTTCTCAGACGGGGAAGCCGATGCGAAAATAACGAAAGTGACAAAAATTCCGGAAGGAGGCATAAGTGAATACATACGAGGAAAAGATTGAAAGACTTGAAGAGATCACTGAAAAGCTTGAGATGCGCGACATCAGCCTTGATGACGCGTTGAAACTCTTTGAGGAAGGTGTGGGGCTTATTAAGGAGATAGATGCTCTTCTTCATGGAGCTGAAGGCAGGATAAGGAAACTCATGGACGACATGAAGCTCCATGCGCTTGACGACAAAGATGATGGCGAAGAGAACTGAGCAAAAGAAGACAGCTGTCTTCTTCATGGTGCTGTCCGCGCTTTCTTTCGCCTTTATGGGTGACAGCGTCAAGCTGGGCGGGAATATTCCCGTCTTCATGAAAGTATTTGTGAGGAACTTTGTGATCCTGGTGATCATCCTCACCGCTTCCTTAAAGAACGGTCTCGGACATTTGCGCGGCAGGAAGGAGAACATCCTTCCCCTCATAGGACGCTCTGTCTGCGGTCTTATCGCGGTGATACTCTATTTTTATGCCATACAGAGGCTTCCCCTTGCGGATTCTTCAATGCTTAACAGGCTTTCTCCCTTCTTTGTGACTCTTTTTGCCGCGCTTTTTTTGAAAGAACATATATCAAGATATACATGGATCGTCCTCCCAGCGGCACTCACAGGGGCTCCTCCGACCATAAAACCGGGATTCCCCTTCGCCTCTGCTCCTGCG
>CAZGIO010000139.1:315-4642 GCA_964525975.1 uncultured bacterium | reverse complement strand
GGCTTGTAATGGAAAACCATGCAAAATATACATTTTCGTCTCCGATAATCTCAGGTGTGTTTCTGAAATATAACGATGAAATTAAATATAATTTGTTTTATTTATCAGCGAAGTACAATGTCTTTAAGGCTTTATATGCAGGATTAAGATTAGGTTGGGGAACAGCAATATATCATGATTATTATGATTTATATGAATATATGACTTATGTTCCCGGTGAATTTTCACGACAGGAATATGACACAAACGGTTTTCTTTTGATGCCTTCAGTGGGTGTTGAAAAGAATATTTGGAAGTGTTTTAATCTTGGTATTGAAGCGGGGTATCGTCATCTTGACATGAAGGATATTGAGCATTATTACCCGAACCAGGTAGACGGGGATCCGGAATGGAAAAGTACAACGATCGATCTTGACTCCAGCGGCTTCTTTCTGAATATGTTTGTAGTTATTAAGATGTAAGGGAGACATATCATGAAAAAAGAAGTTATCTTTACTTCTGTATTTATCCTGCTGGCAGTTGCAAATATTTTTGCCGGTGGGTTCGAATTAACTTTTGGCGGTGGATTCAGTACGTTTGGACTCAGTGATCTTAAGGATGATTATAAAACTGCAAATCACATTTTTTCAGAGAAGCTCTATATGATCTCATATGACAAGTTTGATGAAAATATGTCCGGAGGGTTGTATCTGTACGAAATGCATTACTGCATCTCACCGAAACTCAGAGTGGGAACAGGGTATATGCGCATGTCGTGTGAAAATTATGCGGAACAAGTAAGTTACTCGCCGTTGATAGGACCTATCTATGAGCAGTATAAAGATGAGATAAAATATAATCTGTTTTATTTATCGGCGAAATACAATATATATGAATCTTTGTATGCGGGATTGAGGATAGGCTGGGGTAATGCAATATTCCATGATTACTATGATCGATATGAACACGGAGATTATGTTGTTACTGAATTTTCACGACAGGAATATGATACAAACGGTTTTCTTCTGATGCCTTCAGTGGGTGTTGAAAAGAATATTTGGAAGTGTTTTAATCTTGGTATTGAAGCGGGGTATCGTCATCTTGACATGAAGGATATTGAGCATTATTACCGGAACCAGGTAGACGGAGATCCCGAATGGAATAGTACAACCATCGATCTTGACGCCAGCGGCTTCTTTGTAAATATGTTTGTGGTTGTAAGGATGTAATAATAAAAAGGGTGGAAATATCCGCCCTTTTTTTCAGGATGTCTGTTGGTTCCCATGAAGAAATTCAGGAATTTCAAACAGGAAGTTAACTTAATGAAGCGGTCTCAGATTTTTTTTACGCTTCCCTTAATATTTGTCTAAAAAGTAATTTACACGTGACTTTCTACTGTTATAATCTCCATGTATTGAGCTCCAAAACTGTTGAATTTGCAGCTCCGCACAACGTTAATAATTTCATAGATTAGGAGGATATATGGCGGATTACAGGATTAAGGAACATCCGGTTCTGGATGTGGAAGAAAAGAAAGACGTGCAGTTTTACTGGGAAGGTAAGACCTATACCGGTAAAGCCGGCGAGATGATCTCAGCGGCTCTTTTTGCAAATGGTATCAGGACCTTTTCATACCATCAGAAGGATGAAGCTCCCCTGGGACTCTTCTGCGCCAACGGACAGTGCGGACAGTGCACCGTCATCGTCAACGGCAAGCCTCTGAAGTCATGTATGACCAAGCTGGAAGAGGGCATGCGCATCGAACCCCTTCGCGGGCTCCCTGCGCTTCCCGAGGATACGGAACCTGCAAAGACCGCTGAAATACGCGACATCGAAACAGATGTGCTCATCATCGGCGGAGGCCCCGCAGGGTTGACCTCAGCCATTGAGCTGGGTAAGGCCGGGGCGAAAGTCCTCATTATAGATGACAAGGATAAACTGGGGGGGAAACTGGTACTCCAGACACATAAGTTCTTCGGCTCCGTAAAAGATTCATTTGCGGGGACCCGGGGATATGAGATCGGGAAACTGCTGAGCGAGGAAGTGGCTAAATTCGACAACGTGGAAGTCTGGCTCGATTCTTCAGCAATAGCGGTATACAGCGATAAAAAAGTGGGCGTCCTCAAGGACAATGAGGAATATGTCCTCATCACACCGAAGATGATACTCAATGCCACTGGCGCACGTGAAAAAAGCCTGCCCTTCCCGGGCAACACACTTCCCGGCGTCTACGGCGCCGGCGCGTTCCAGACACTGGTGAACCGCGACCTGGTTAAAGCTTCAGACAAGCTCTTCATCGTGGGCGGCGGAAACGTGGGTCTTATTGCCGGATATCACGCCCTTCAGGCGGATATCGACGTGGTGGGCCTCATCGAAGCCCAGAAGGAAGTGGGCGGCTATAAAGTCCATAAGGACAAGCTGGTGCGCATGGGCGTGCCTGTATATACACGGCACACCGTGGTGAGCGCCAACGGAAAAGACACTGTTGAATCCGTCACCGTGGCTGAAGTGGATGAGAAGTTCAATATCGTCAAAGGTACGGAAAAGACCTTCGCATGTGATACGCTGCTGGTGGCCGTGGGCCTTGACCCTGTAAACGAGTTCCATCTTCAGGCGCAGGCCTTCGGCATGGAGACCTATGTTGCCGGTGACGCGGAAGAGATCGCCGAAGCCAGTGCCGCCATGTTCAGCGGTAAGATAAAAGGTGTGGAGCTTGCTGGCAAGCTGGGCCTCTCAAAGGACGATGTGCCCGACGAGTGGTCACGGAAGATGGAAATTTTGAAAAGCAGGCCGGGCAGCGATGTGGAGCCTGACAGAAGCGGTAAAAACGAGGGCGTCTACCCCGTATTCAACTGCGGCCAGGAAATACCCTGCAACCCCTGTACTTCGGTCTGTCCTAAGAACGCAATATATATTGATCCCGACAATATGATGGACGTGCCTGTGTTTAAGGCGGAAAACGGCTGTATCGGCTGTATGCAGTGCGTTGCCATCTGTCCCGGACTGGCTGTGACACTTGTGGACTTCAGAAAAGACACTGATATGCCCACCATCACACTGCCCTATGAGTTCGGCGATAAGGAGCTGAGCGTCGGCGATAAAGCCGTGGTCACAGACAAGGAAGGCGCCCCTCTGGGCGAGTACGAAGTGGTAAGCCTTAAAAAAGCCGGAAAAGTGACCAATACGTATCTTGTGCAGTTCAAGCTGCCCGCTGAAGAAGCGAAGAAAGCCGCAGGGCTTATTATACAGGACGACCATAAGATCACGGATCCCCTTGAGGAGTATATACCCGAGATCAGGGATGATGAGATCGTCTGCCGCTGTGAACGTGTCACAGCAGGCGAGATCAGGGAACTGATTAATAAGGGTATAACCGACATCAACCAGATCAAGGCCATCACCAGGGCCGGTATGGGCGCCTGTGGAGGCAAGACCTGCCAGAGCATCATACTGAGACTCATGCGCGAAGCGGGCATACCCATGGACGAGGTCACCAGAGACACCATGAGGCCTCTTTTCTTTGATACGCCATTGAAACGTTTTGCCGGAATAAAGGACGGTGAGTGACATGAAGAATTATGACGTGATTGTAATAGGCGCAGGCAGCGTGGGAACTCCCATGGCCATGGAACTTGCCGGACTGGGTAACAAGGTGCTGGTCATCGATGAAAAGCCTTCTCCCGGACAGGGACAGAACAAACGTGCCATCGGCGGCATACGCGCCACGCATTCCGACAGGTCCAAGATACTCATTTGCCAGAAGAGCCTGGAGATGTTCTCCACATGGGAAGCTCAGTACGGTGATAATATAGAATGGGAAAAGGGGGGCTATTCCTATCCCGCTTATACAGATGAGCATGAGAAGGTATTCAAGGACCTTCTTGTCAAACAGAAGGAATACGGCCTGAACATCGACTGGATCGAACGTGACGATTACCTGAAGATGTTCCCCATGATCAATCCGGAAGGTTTGAGAGGCGGCACATTCTCACCCGATGACGGTTCCGCTTCTCCCATGAGAAGCGCCAACGCTTTCTATTTTGAAGCCATGAGGCGCGGCGCGGATTTCCTCTTCAACGAGAAAGTGCAGGATATTACCGTGGAAAAAGGCAAAGTGGCTGCCGTTGTCACAGACAAGGGTACATACAACTGCAAATCCGTTGTAAATGCCGCAGGCGCTTACGCTACTCCCATCGCAAAGATGGCGGGGCTGGACGTGCCTGTGAATCCCGATTCCCATGAAGGCGCCATCTCCGATGCAGTGGAGATGATACTCCCCACCATGATCGTGGACATGAGAAAAGCGCCGGGGTCTGCAAACTACTATTTCTACCAGCATAAGACAGGG
>CAZGIO010000139.1:0-305 GCA_964525975.1 uncultured bacterium | reverse complement strand
CTCCATCGTGGGACTCGATGAGAAACCCACTTCCGGGTTTCTGCCTCAGATCTCAAAGCGCATGATCGACCTCATGCCTATACTGAAAAACCTCAATGTGAGAAGGACATGGCGCGGCCTATATCCCAACTCACCCGACGGATTCCCCATCGTGGGTTTCGCCAGAGAGGTGGAAGGCTACTATAACCTGGTGGGCATGTGCGGCCAGGGTTATATGCTTGGTCCGGGCATGGGTTATTACGCCGCCCGGGGCCTCATGGGTACGCTGGAACCACAAGAAAAGGCGATCCTGGAAGACCTCTCCC
>CAZGIO010000138.1:4077-4664 GCA_964525975.1 uncultured bacterium | reverse complement strand
CGAAAAAAAATCGGATTTTTCCACAGTGACCTTTTCTTCCATCCCATGCTTCCTGATATTTTCTTCTATGAGGCTGAAGGGAATATCATGTTTTTCCATGATATGCACCCGGGCATTGTCTGCTTCAGCTGCCACTGTTATGCCGAGAGCTCCGCTTCCGCCCCCCACTTCAAGGACACGGACCTCTCCATCCCGGGACTGTATCTCCCCGATTGCCTTATCAGCCACTGCGGGATGAAACAGCCTTCTCTCACAACAAACTCTCTGCCGTAAAAATATGCTTTTCCCAGTATATACTGAAGTGGATAACCCTCTTTGCGTTTAAGCAAAAATCCTCTGAAACGTTCAAGCTCTTTTTTTTCAAGTATTTTGGTATGATTAAGATAAACACCCATACGGCTGGTGCCGAGTATCTCAGACATCATGATCTGCACTTCATGGGCAGGTTCAGGAATGCCGGCTTTTTTCAGATAGTCTCCGGACCATTCCATAACTCGGGCCACAGTCCAGTTTTCACTCATCAGAAATTAGCCTCTTCAAGCCTTCTCGCCTGATCTTCCGCTATGAGTTTTTCGATTACTTCCTCA
>CAZGIO010000138.1:0-3963 GCA_964525975.1 uncultured bacterium | reverse complement strand
CGTATGCGTTCAGACCTGTCTCCGCTTCCCACGAGGCTTTTTCTTGTTGATGAGAGTTCCGCTTCCTGCTCACGGAGTTTAAGGTCATACAGACGGGCCATGAGCACTTTCATGGCTTTCGCCTTGTTTTTGTGCTGAGACTTCTCGTCCTGGCAGTTGACCACGATCCCCGAAGGCGTATGGGTTATCCTCACTGCGGATTCAGTCCTGTTGACATGCTGCCCACCTGCGCCGGATGCTCTGAACACATCTATGACCAGATCATTGGAATCGATCTCCACTTCCACATCCTCGACTTCAGGCATCACAGCCACTGTGGCGGCTGAAGTATGGATCCTCCCTCCGGACTCCGTTTCCGGCACACGCTGCACACGGTGCCCGCCGCTTTCAAATTTCAGGCGGCTGAAGACATGATCTCCCCTGACCATGAAAATAATCTCTTTAAATCCGCCCAGCCCTGTGGGGTTAGTCTCGATGATCTCGTGTTTCCATCCCTGTTTTTCCGCGAAACGTATATACATATTGTAAAGGTCTCCCGCGAAAAGCGCGGCTTCGTCGCCGCCTGTCCCGGCTCTGATCTCCACGAATATGTTTTTTTCGTCATTGGGGTCTGACGGCAGAAGCAGGACTTTCAGCTCCTCCTGTATAAATTCGCGTTTTTTTGTGGAGTCTTCCAATTCTTCAGAGGCCAGTTCTTTCATCTCGGGGTCATCACCGTTAAGGATCTCTTCAGCGTCTCTGATATTGGACATGATATCCCTGTATTCACGCCCCTTTATGACAATGGGCTCAAGGGATGACCGCTCTTTGTTCAAACGCACGTACTCTTCCTGATTGGAAAATATTTCGGGATCTGAAAGCTTACTTTCTATATCTTTGAACTTATCTATGATCTCTTCGACTCTGCGCAGTAATTTCATCTGTTTCCTCTCTCAAAAAGAGAAAGCCCGGCAGAGAGCCGGAATGCCGCTTACAGGACATTGAAAAAGGGAGGCAGAGCCTCCCTTCAGGCAATCACTTTTCCTCTTTTTTTCCGTATCTCTTCATGAACTTATCAACACGGCCCGCGGTATCCATGATCTTCTGCTGACCTGTGAAGAAGGGATGGCATTTGGAACATATTTCCACTTTGATCTCTTTTTTTGTGGAAAGAGTCTTCACCTCATTACCGCATGCGCATTTAATGGTTACTTCATGCATTTCCGGATGCAGATTCTTTTTCATAATATCCTCCTTATGAATTCATTCTCTCTAAAAATTCTTTATTATCCTTAGTCTTTGTCATCTTATCAATGAGGAACTCCACACGTTCCACAACTCCCATGGGTGCAAATATTTTTCGCATGATCCATATCCTGTTAAGGTCCTTAGGCTCCACAAGCAGTTCTTCTTTCCTGGTACCGGATTTTTCGATATCCAAAGCGGGATAAACCCTCTTTTCCACCAGTCTTCTGTCAAGCACAAGCTCCATGTTTCCCGTTCCTTTAAACTCTTCAAAGATCAGGTCATCCATCCTGCTCCCTGTATCAATAAGGGCTGTTGCCATAATGGTAAGGCTTCCACCCTCTTCAATATTCCTGGCGGCCCCGAAAAATCTTTTCGGTTTATGCAGGGCATTGGAATCCACACCTCCGGAAAGGATCTTTCCGCTATGGGGCACTACAATATTGTTTGCCCTTGCAAGCCGTGTAATACTGTCAAGTAGTATAACGACATCTTTTCCATATTCAACAAGTCTTTTTGCTTTTTGTATCACCATATCGGCGACCTGGACATGTTTTTCAGACTGTTCGTCAAACGTCGAAGAGATTACTTCGCCTTTGACTGTCCTTTTCATGTCGGTGACCTCTTCGGGGCGTTCATCTATAAGAAGCACTATCAGATGGACTTCAGGGTGGTTATGGGTGATTGAATTTGCTATCTTCTGAAGCAGTATGGTCTTACCGGTCCTTGGAGGAGCCACGATAAGTCCTCGCTGCCCTTTTCCCATGGGAACCAGAAGGTCCATGATCCTGGTGGACATATCTTTAGGGTTGCTTTCAAGTACAATTTTTTCCGTGGGGAAATATGGCGTGAGTGTTTCGAAGGGTTTTCTGTTCAGAGAAGATTCCGGTTTGCTTCCGTTGACTTTTTGGAGGTCACGCAGCGCAAAATATTTTTCACTGTCTTTGGGTGTCCTGATGTATCCCTCGAGGGTATCTCCTGTCTTGAGTCTCCATCTCCTGATGAGATTGGGAGAAACATAGATATCTTCGGGAGAAGGCAGGTAGTTATTTGACTCTGATCTGATAAAACCGTAACCGTCATTTAGGACTTCAAGCAGGCCGGAACCTACGAGTTTAGTCTTTTTTCCAATATACTTTTCAGCTATACGGAATAATATCTCATGGCGTCTTAATCCCGCCAGACTATCCTCATCGATCTTATCATCCAGCTTAGCCAGTTCCCTGGTCAGATCGTTTATGTTCTTTTTCTTTAATTCATCAAGTAACATCACACCTCCTACAAAGCACTTTTATGAACCAGTTCTTCCTGAAACGAAGTAACACATCTTAAGAAACTCTCTATCTCATTTGCGTAAGAATCCCAATCGCCGGTTGTATCAATAACGGCATCGAACAGACCCTCCACTTTCCGGGGATCCGCCTGATTATCCAAAATGTCGCTGATATTGTTTCCAAGGCGATTATCTCTGTTTTTTACCCGCGTTATTATCACATCATTTGAAGTCCTTGTCAAGAGGGAAAAATCACACATATAGTAGAGCCTGCTTTCAGCATACAGCGGTAATTCAACCACTGCGATCTTATCTTTAACAGATTCGATCTCTTCCATCATCCGTCTTCTTATAAGGGGATGCGTCAGGCTGTTGAGCAGTTCCAGTTTTGTCTTATCCCCGAAGACCTCATCTCCCAGCTTTCTTCTGTCAAGAGTGCCGTCTTCCAGTATAAATTCATCTCCAAACTCTCTGCGCACACTTTCACTGCCAGGCTGCCCGGGCCTCATGATATCTCTGGATATCTCATCGGCGTCTATCAGTGAACATCCCCATTCATCGCGGAGTTTCCCGGCCACATAGCTTTTGCCGGTGCCGATATTTCCGGTTACTGCTATGACGACCCTTTTTGACCCCAGAGCATTTTCTATATATTTTTTGAGTATCAGTGAAGCCGAGACCATGTCCACACGGCTTCGCCGCCGGCTGTGTTTGAGTCCCTCCATCAGTTCATGGCTTTGCGACGTGGTAAACGTCTCATCAGCCCAGGAAAAGGGCAGTCCCGTCAATTTCTTCAATTCCTCAAAAAAGGGAAAGCCCCCCCACCGGGATTTTATATCCCGTTCCCTGAGTGACAAAGGCAGGCCCATGACGATGCGCCCTATATCATAATCTCTGGCGATCTTTTTAATATCCCGCACGGCATTTCCAGTAGCCAGTGTCTTTAAAGGAGAAGACACCTTCCAGCTTCCGTCGGTGACAGCGATCCCCGTTCGGGAAGCGCCCCAGTCTATTCCCAGCAGATTCATATTTACAACCGGTCAGACTGTGGCCATCTCAAGCCGCGGTATGACTTTTTTTGCAAAAAGCTCCACCAGCTGACCGTCAAACTGTGTCCCTGAATCTTTACGAAGCCTTCTTACGGCTTCAGCAACAGACAGCGCAGCTCTATACGGCCTGTCTGATGTCATGGCGTCAAAGGCGTCGGCAATAGTAAGAATACGCACTGCCATGGGAATATCTTTCTCCTCCAGATTGTCCGGATAACCCCTTCCATCAAGACGTTCATGGTGGTTTCTGATGATGGGCATACATTCTTCGAGGAATCTGATATCTTTTACGATATTTTCCCCCATAACAGGATGCTTTTTCATCTGATCATATTCCTCGTCACTGTGTTTTCCGGGCTTGGTGAGTATATTCACCGGTATCCCGATCTTACCGATATCATGCAGTATTCCGGCCAA
>CAZGIO010000137.1:0-4716 GCA_964525975.1 uncultured bacterium | reverse complement strand
GACGCAATATATTCCTCATTGAAATAGAGGGTGTCATTGTCTGTCATGATATAGAGCCGCTCCATGAAATTTTTCAACTCTCTGATGTTCCCTGGCCACATATAGTTCAGGAGATACGCCTCCAGGTCCGGGTGTATGTATTTCGGCTCCCCTCCGTATTTTTCCCTGAACTCCCTCAGGAAATTATTTGACATGGGGATGATGTCTGCACGTCTTTCACGTAGAGGAGGTATGGATATTTCCATGACATTGATCCGGAAAAACAGGTCTTCCCTGAAAGTTCCTTTAGAGACGGCAGCCATGATATCGCTGTTGCTCGCCGATATAAGCCTGAAATCCGATTCGATGACGGCATCCCCGCCCAGCCT
This sequence comes from uncultured bacterium, assembly GCA_964525975.1. Taxonomy (GTDB): domain Bacteria; phylum Macinerneyibacteriota; class Macinerneyibacteria; order Macinerneyibacteriales; family DSCS01; genus CAZJQC01. Next base: position 4,348 of record CAZGIO010000137.1, on the reverse strand, counting down.
GCTGAAATGCCGTTCCTGCAGCGCTCTTAAAAGCGAGACCTGACTCTTCAGGTCCAGTGCATCGATCTCATCGAGGAAAAGCGTCCCCTTATGCGCCTGCTGGAACTTACCGGTTTTTGCGGCCACTGCTCCTGTAAAAGCACCTTTCTCATACCCGAACATCTCCGCTTCAAACAGGTTCACAGGCACCGCGCCGCAGTTCACTGTCACAAATTGTTCAGCGCTGCGCCCTGATACAGCATGTATATATTGAGCGACCATCCCTTTTCCCACACCGCTTTCCCCGTGGAGAAGCACGCTGATGTTCTTGTCTCCCATGGCACGTATTTTTTTGATGATCCGGCTCATCTTCCGGTCCCGGCATATCATCCCTTCCATGACACCTGACTCCTGGTCGCTTATGCTTGCAACCACTCTGCTTATGACTTCGGATATCAGTTCTTCATCTCCGTTTTTCTCGATAAAATCAACGGCTCCCACTTTCAGGGCTTCCACAGCCCGGGAAACGGTCCCGTGCCCCGAGAGCATGATGACTGGAATGCCCGCCCGGTTTACATTAAGCTTTTTCAGATATTCCATCCCGTCCATCTTAGGCATCTTTATATCGAGGACGATGATATCCACATCTGTCTCCTGAAGCACTTTTTCCGCTTCCTCTGGATCAGAGGCTCCCAGAAAAACATGCCCCATATCCTCGATGATCATCTCCATGACTTTTCTGATGTTCTTCTCGTCGTCCACCACCATTATCGCAAGCTGTTTTTCCATATGTTCACTCATCCTATTCTTTGACCTCAAAACAGAGATAAATATCAAGACCTTCACCTTTGCGCTGAGACACCGTGACATCACCGCCGTACTGCATCATATATTTTTTGACAAGATACATCCCAAGGCCGCTGCCTCCCTTTTTATGAGAGAAATAGGGTTCAAATATCCTGTCCATGAGTTCCCTGCTCACTCCTCCGGCGTAATCTCTGATATGTATCATAAGACCGCTGCCGCAGCCGGAGCCCGTTTCCCTGTATACGGAGAGCTCCACCTGTCTGTTCCTTGTGCCCGTTTCCACGATGTTTTCGAATATATTCTTGAATATAACATCAAATTTCTGCGATGAAAAATATATTACAGGCATATCCGAGCATGTGTTCACTGAAAATTCCAGTTCATCAAAAGACCTCATGATCTTCTCAAGCCGCTTTCTGATATCGATCTGACCAATCTCTTTTTCCCCGTCTATGGCATGTTCCCTGAACCTGTCCACAATATCCTGGATATTTTCCGATTCTTCTCTGATGATCCCGATCAGTTCAAGGAAATCACCTTTCTTATCCATGTCAAGGCCTCCGGTCTTGACGCCCTTTTCCAGCCTGTTAAGAGAAAACTTCATGGGCATCAGCGGGTTTTTCAGTTCATGTGCTATTTCCTGGGTCATCTGAAACCAGACATCAAACTTTTCAGACAGGATCAGGTTCGTCACATCAAAGACAATAAACATATAACCGTATTTGAACTTCCGCACAATATACCTGAAAATGAGGCCGCCCTTCTTTATCTCGCCTTCTCCTTCTGTCATAAAATCGAGTTCGAATGAAAAGAGGTCTTTCATGGGGGCTTTATAGGCAACCTTCGCGCCGTATTTGAGTATCTCAGTGTTGAACACTGTCACTCTTCCTTTTTCATCATATATGACAGCGCCCACTGGCAGCGATTTGATGATATTATTGAGATAATTACGGTTGTCTTCCATGTTTTTCTTAAGCAGTGAAAGCCGTTTCACCATGCTGTTGAAATTTACAAACAGGACTTTCAGTTCAGGCACGCTTGTCTCCTCATGCACTTCATAATTCAAGTTGCCGTAACTTACTTCCTTTGTGGCGACGATCAGCGCTGAGAGAGGGTTCAAGACCCTGCTGATGTTCTTGTATATGAGGGAGACCACCACAAACAGCAGTATAAGCTGGAGAAGAAGGCTCATAAACAGCTTCTCCGAGAATGTCCTCAGCTCTATCCTGTTGATCCCATAAGACAGCCTTGCAAAATAGCCCTGGTATCCCGGCAGGGCAAACCAGTATTCCATCCTGTAGTTCTTAACCTTCTGCCTGTACATGTCTCCCTTGATGGAGAGTTTTTCATAATCTTTTTCAGTCAGCCTGGACTGGCGCATCCTCACCCTGTATGAATCATAGTCAAATGCGTTTACATGCTCCGGCCCCCTGTATATGTTCCACCCTTTGATCTTACGGTTCAGAGCCTCGGCCATCTCCCTGGAACCGAGCATCTCAGGTTTGGCCCCGTTATCTGTGATCACACCGGCAGTCTCGACAAGTTCCGATTTCTGCTGTTCCAGTTTCCTCTGGACATAGACTTTCATCCTGCTGAAAAAACCTTCTGAAAGAATAAAGATATTGGATATAAAGGGCAAAGTTATGAACAAAATCAGTATGAACACGTTTTTCTTGACAAAATCCTTTAATTCATATTTGATGTTCCTTCTCAAGGCGATTATGACAAATGCTAAGAAGATCATCCCCACAAAAATCAGGAATATGTTCATAAGTATCAGAGCCCCGGTCTTTCTCACTGCCACTTCATAGCCGTTGACCTTATCTCCGATATTCAGGATCCTGAATCCCGTATAGCTGGTTTCAGGATATATCATCGTGGAAAAGATATTTACTCCGTCTTTCCAATGCGAAAAATAGATCTCCCCTGAGTCATCGCTTTCCAGGAAAAAATCGTTTCTGATGCCCATGACCGCATCACCGACGAAAACCCCTTCATGCAGGAGTTTCACAGCATAGAGGTGAAACTCTCCTTCCAAGACAACTCTGTTATACTCGCCTTCAAAGGGTACGATATTACAGCCGTGGGCGTAATGGTTCACCACATTCCCCTCTGTATCCCTGAAATAGACGAAAGAAGCATATTTTTTCCTCGACAGCGGCGACCTCAACCATTTGAAAAATGCCAGGTTGTCATCATCATAGTGGAGGCTTTTACTCAAGGAATAGAGAAACACCTTGTCGTTTTTCAGATCTTCCCCGGTCTCAAGCATCACTTCCGCAGGCTCATTCTCTATTTTTTCCATGGTGCGTTTTATGGCATCTTCAGGGATACCTTCCCATACGCCGTATAGGACTGCAAATACCGGCAGCATGACCATAAGCATGTGGAATATCCTTATGGGCCGCATCTTCAGCATGGACAATAAAAGGGTTGCGGCCAGGGCAACTGTGATCAGCGCAAACAGCTTTACGTTATATGACAGGAGCGTTAGAAGAAACACAAGCCCCGTTATTGAATTAAACAGTATGGAAGTCTTCCTGAAGAGCATGTAAAGTATGGCATAGACGAGCATGAGATTGATCAGTATTGTGACCAGTTCCAGGGACACTCTGCCGGACCAGAACGTCACCTTCACCGCATCCGGTGTAAACCTCCAGTTGATCAGAGCTCCTGCGAAGGATGTTATCATCAGAGGGTTGATCACCCGCATGAAGCCGCCGGCGCCCTGGCACTCTTCAGTAGCTACACTCTTCATGCGGTGGAAAAAAAATATGAACGCGAGAATAAGCACCGATGTCAGGGGATTGAGAATCCGCATATATATATTGATCATCACAAGCACTGAACCTGTGAGGAAAATACGCTGTTTCCCTTTGAATCTCATAAACGCGATGATCAGGGTCAGAACGGCATTTAAAAAGAAAAACCGGATAGATGCGTCATTAAGATACCTCCTGATATTTTTCCTCTCGATCTTCAATGCTATACCGTCATCCATCATGGAATAGAGTGAGTCTGTGGATTTCAGATAGATGGATTCCACATCCCTCAGTTCATCATATACAATGGGTTCGTCAAAAATATAAAACTGTCCCGGTGTGAAATAGAGGGTCACTTTCATATCATACTTATTTACAATGTTCTTCAGCCATTTTGATACTGTCTCATCTGTGCTGTAGACATTTGTGATATACATCCTGATAAAAGATATCATGTTCCTGTCATGCACACGGAAACGGAGAGAGACATCGTTTCCGTTCACCATAAGCTTTGGTTCCGTGGAATAGATGCCTTCATCCATAAAATCAGTATTGCCTGACCATGACTGGAGATCGCCCTTCATGTCATATGTGGAATATCCCATATCCCCGCGGGATGACAACCTGGATTTGATGATGTCAAAACGTCTGTTGTAGATATCCTCTTTCAGTTCTCTGTATGATTTTATGATATTGTCTCTGACCTCGAAGATCTTCTCCTCCATGAAAGAGTCATCGCTTTTAAAATCGTTGACTGTGATGATGAAGACCAGGTACATGAGAAAGTAAAGGAAGATATA
>CAZGIO010000136.1:857-4744 GCA_964525975.1 uncultured bacterium | reverse complement strand
AAGGGACGGGGGCAGAAGACTCATATTGGACATAAATGCAGCTGAATCTGATGAGGATTATCTGAAAAGAGATGACACACTTGAAAAAAAGATCCAGTTCCTGCGTCCTGAGGAGATGTGTATTCTCTGGTATATTGCCCACAGCCGAAAAACGTGTACCCTGGACGGGCTTACAGAACTGCTCAAGAAGGACAGGGAGACGGTATTGAGTTTCCTGGGTTCGTTAAGGAGCCACGCCTATATAGATGAGATCTGGGAGAACGAACAGGCTTATTACAGGATAGTAAGAGACGACATAAGGGATCTTGTGAAGACATATGATAAAGTGGGGACAGTGGACCTCATGAGGGAGTTTGTCAGCTATCTTGAAGAAGAAAGCAGCGACCCTGTTGTCTTATTGAATCTTATAGATCTGTCCATGGCCAGCGGTAAGTATCCCAGGGCTCTGCAGCACATAGACAAGCTTCTCACCACGTATAAGCTCAGCAGGAAGGACAGTGAAGCGCTGAAGCTCCATCTGGAAAAGATAGCTGAATCCAAAGGTACATTCAGCAGGCTGTGGATCTACAGGAAATCCAGGATGCTTGTCCTTGAACACCTTGGACTTGAAGAGGAGTTGTGGGCTTACGTGGAAAGCATATTCCCTGAATATCTTTCAGGCACACAAAAAAGTGAAAATGGTGAAAACTGGTATATCATGTCCGTGGTATATTCAGGGCTCATGGCAAAGAAAAGCGATGCAAGAAAACGGCTTAAGAAAATACAGCTTTACCTCAGTAAAAGGAAAAATGCGGATACAGTCTTTCCCATGGATGAATATATGGATTTTTTGCTTACTTCGGGGGAGGAAAAGAGAGAAGCCGCCGGAAAGATCATCAGCAGCAGCGTGTGTGAACATCCCTTTGAAGGTGAGATGATCTGTGATGCATTCTCATATCTTTATACTGCGGGGTTTATGTCCGTCCCAAGAGAGGAACATCATGCTTTTGTGGAGACTGTGAGAAAGAAAGCGGCGGAGTCACACGGATTTGTGAAAGTGCTCATAAGGATCCTGATTTTAAACGGCAATATAAGCCTTAACTCAGGCGATGCCACAAAAGCCAGGGAGATATATGAAGAAGCGCTGGCGGTATCCACGGATATAAACTCGTCCAGAGACCAGATCATAGCGCATAATAATATCGCCACTGCAAAGTATTTCATCGGATTTTCCTGGGAGGCTATCGTTTCAGAACTCAACAAATCTGTCTCCATAGGAAAAAAGGCCGGAGACCACGAAAGCGTGGTAGTGCCCCTGGCCAATATCGCGGAACTTTACAGTGAGAACTTCAGGTTTAAAGAGGCCTACAGCACCGTGGGGGAAGCTGTAAGATATGTGGGAAGATACGACAGGAAAAAATTCCTTATTGTATTGAAGCAGGCTGTGGCGCTGCTGATAAAAATGGGAGATTATAAAAAGTCCAGGTATTTGTGTTCCCTTATTGGAAGGACTGCGAAAAAACTGAATTATTGGCTTTATATACAGGAATATAATCTATTAATGGGAGATATTTACTATTATTGGGATAAAAAGGAGAAAGCACTTGAATATTATAACAAGATGCTTGAGGAATATGATGTCCATGGCCTGTATAACTATGAATATTTCCAAGTATCTCTGAGAAAAGTGAGTATACTGATCGATGAACTGGGAAAGAAGACAGAAGCCAGAAAACTGTTTAATACTCTTGAGAAGCTGAGTATTGACAGAAAGACAGATCTTGGAGATATAAATTTTGAATATCACAGCATACATTTTCTAAGGAATGATGATGAGAAGATCGCGCTGCTTGAGCGTCTCCTGTCTCAATATAAAAAGGAAAAAAAGAACAGCAGGATATTGGACATGCTGCTGGATCTCAGCTATTTGTATGAAAAGAAGCAGTTCAACTACAGGATATTTGAGATTTACACGGATATTATGTTTTATGAACAGCATATAAAATCCAGTTATCCCAAGGATTACACAAAATATCATACGAAGACACTGCTCTATAAGAAGATCAACAAAAGAAAAAAAGCCCTGGCTAAACATGTAGGGGTCAGTCTAAGCAAGGTAAACTTCAATGCTGTCCGTGACCTCTGGAAAGAGGAGTACCAGTCGAACACTTCCCGTTTCTACAGGAAGAACATGTTTGCCCTTATAGAAGAGTGGAACTACGCCTATATGAATATTGGAGAGACCATAAAGAACATGCTCATGTATGTGCTGGAGTTTTCCAAGGCTGACAGGGTGACACTTTTTACAAGGGATCAGGGACGGAAGTTTATTAAACAGTATGAAGTGACGGCGCGCCCGGTTTACGCGGATGACGAGTACCGGTATGACCTTTTAAATGTACAGGTGAAATCCCCGGGGATGGTCACAGTGCGGGATTATTCTGTCTTTTCGTCTGACATAGTCCGCGCAGCTGTCTTCCCCATACTGGATTACGGTTTCACAGAGGAGCTGGATGAAGATGCGATCACTGAGACTTATCTCAATGATGCTGTAAAGGGGTTTCTCTATATTGACACTAAAAAGTACTGCAACAACATCAACGGAGACCTTGCGGAGTATATATTCCCCCTTGTCCAGCATATGGGCCTTCTTACACGTTATCGTGAGATCCGGGATGAGATCATTATCTGTCCCCTGACGGGAGTTATGACACGTTACTATTTCCTCAATGTAGTGGAGAAGAAACTTGAGCAGCGAAAAAAAGATGAGACCATGGGGTTCCTCATCATCGATATTGACCACATGGCTGCTCTCAACAAAAAGTATGGGGAGCTGGAGGGAGACAGGATCATAAAAAAGGTGGCATCCATCATAAGGGAAGATGCTGTTCCAGGGGAACTTGCCGGCCGTTATATGGGAGAGGAATTTGTTTGCGCGGTTCCCAGGACCACAAAAAGAGCCCTCACGGAGAAAGCGGCGCATCTCATGAAGATCATGGAAAAAGACCCTTATCTGCTGGAAAAAGGGGTGACTGTGAGCATGGGCATGAGTTACGCCCCTGACCATGGTGAGAAACTGGGAATCGTGTTGTCCAAGGGAGTCTCAGCGCTGAACAGGGCTAAGATAGGTAAACAGAAGATGCTGCTGTGGGAAGAAAAACACGGGTTGTACAGGGGAAAACATGATATTCTGGCGGGTATCATCACAGGAAATATAGCCGCCACTGAAGATATCATAAGAAATCTCATTGAACTTACCATGCTGACACCCCGAGTGCTGAAAAGTTATTTTGATCAGATCAGCGGCATGTTGAGCAGGTTTATTGATTTTGATCATATGGAGTTCATACTGAAGATAGGGGAGCAGGAATACAGCTACAGGGACAAAGAGATCCGGACTATCGCCAAGTATGTGGAATATGCTTTGAGAGCAGGGGAACCCCTTATAGCCATCAACTGGAAATATGAGGAGGATGTCAAGGGAATGAACTCGGACCTGCTCATCGCTGAACAGGCAGGTGATATTTACATGGAGATATACCTTACAAGTAAAATGGAAGAGTATGAATACAGCTATGCAGATGCGAACCTTCTGAACATCATAGCTAAGCTTATCATGGGACATTTAAGATATATCAAAGTTTCTGCTCTTGACTGAGCGTTTTTAGCTGTTATGTTTCTTAACGGAGGTAAATGATGACGTTTTATGTGGATTTTGTAAAAGAATATATGATTTTATCAGCGTTCATACAGTTTGCGATACTGGGCACAGCGGGGGAAGTGGCCGGGGCAATGATAGCAGCGGGAAGAAAGACATTCCCGTTTTCACTGAAGACAGTCTTGCTTAAAGCCGCAGCCTGGGGATTCCTGGGTATCGTGATCAAGTATGCATTTACAGGTTTTTACGG
>CAZGIO010000136.1:0-847 GCA_964525975.1 uncultured bacterium | reverse complement strand
CTGGCCCATGCGGGACTTCTCCCGGCTTTTTTCAAAAGCGGAGTGGCCCATGCGGCGGCTGTCTCTATCTTTATGAATGTGCTGTTCGGACCTCAGATGATGTTTTTCCACCGGTTGACAGACAATATGATCTGCAGGGAATCGGGATATGCCGGCATGAAAAATTCTCTGGTGACGCTTTTATGGTTCTGGATACCGGCGCATACTGTGACCTTTCTTCTTCCCTCTGTATATAGAGTGGGGCTTGCCGCCTTGTGGTCTGTTTCACTGGGGTGTATAATGGGATTTTATAATAGAAGGTCGGCCTGATGGAGAAAAAAGGTATTGTAAAAGATATACGCGGTGATAAAGTCACGCTGTCTGTTTATTTGGATGAAGGCTGTAAAAACTGCGGCATGTGTGCAGGATGCAGTGATGCGGCTTTTGGACGGGAGCTCTTTTCATGGGAGGTTCAAAAAGGGGACAAAGTGATCATAAACACGGAATCTGAATATGGAGTAGTAGTCTTTCTCATATATCGGTTTCCCATCTTTATTAGGATCCTTGCTGCGGCTATTTTCTTTTTTTGTTCTTTTCCCCTTATCAGGGTACTTGGAAAGCGTGTTACCAGCCGTTCCAGGGTGACGGTGACGCAGGAGAGGGGAGAATAGTATATGCAGGGGCTCATCATAGTCGAGTCACCTACAAAGGTGAAGACGATCAAGAAAATATTAAAGCGGAAGTTTGATGTTGTTGCATCTGTGGGGCACGTGATAGATCTTCCTAAATCCAAGATTGGGATCGACCTGGAGACATTTGAACCCTCATATGTGACCATAAAAGGCAAAGCCTCTGTGATCAGCGACAT
>CAZGIO010000135.1:0-4796 GCA_964525975.1 uncultured bacterium | reverse complement strand
CCGGCATCGGGTTCCATCTGGGCAGTGATGATGATCTCCGTTGCCGCGGTATTATCCATATGGAACATGAAAAAACGGTCCGACCTGATAATACCTGCTGTGGCCTTATGGGCTTTTGCAGGTATTATATTGAGACAGGTACATGGGGAGGATAAACTTGTAATGATCGCAGCTGCCGCGGGTATGGTATTATTGACAGCGGCAGGTTGGATATACATCAAAAAAAGGAGGAGATGACACGCATATTTTAATCTGTCTAGGGTTCTGGTGTTTTATACAAAATATTGTGAAATTATTAATTAATCAAAAATGATATTGAAATAATAACCTTATGGGTGTATACTGCTCCTGAAAAAAAGGGCATAAGGGCTGTAAGCCTGTCTGCACCTTGATGAAAGGAGTTATCCATGAGGGTATATTTAGACAATAACGCGACAACCATGGTGGATCCTGCTGTCAGAGACGAGATGATCCGTTTCCTGACTGAGATGTACGGAAATCCCAATTCACTCCACACTTTCGGCATGGAAGTGAGGAAATATATGGACAGTTCACTTGACATGCTTTATGAAGGCATTCACGCTTCAGACGATGATGACATCATCGTAAACGGCTGTGCCACCGAGGGAAACAACACTGTGCTTAAGCATATATATTTCGAACAGATAAAGAACGGCAGCCGTAAAAAAATAGTGACATCATCCATCGAACATCCAAGTGTAAGCAATACACTGAACTTTCTGGAAAAACTTGGAGCGGAGATAGTAAGACTCCCTGTGAACAGCGACGGCATAGTCACACCGGATATACTGGAGACATATCTCGACCCTGATAACACTGCCCTCATATCAATCATGTGGGCAAATAACGAGACAGGACTGATCATGCCCATAAAACAGCTGGCTGAAAAGGCAAGGGAGAAGGGTGTTCTCTTTCATACAGATGCAGTACAGGCTGTGGGAAAGATAGCTGTGGACATGGGTGATGTGCCCGCAGACTATCTCACATTCAGCGCACATAAATTCCATGGCCCTAAAGGCGTGGGAGGGCTCTATATAAGAAAAGGAGCCGCCATAACACCGCTGCTTCACGGAGGTGAGCAGATGGGTAATCTCCGCGCCGGGACAGTGGATGCAGGGGGCATGGCAGGTATGGCCCTTGCCATGAAAAAGGCCGTGGATATGCTGGATTATGAAGACAGGACAGTACGTAAGATGCGTGACAAACTCGAGGACAGCATGAAGGAGATCAAGGATGTCGTAATCATCGGTAAACGGGAGCTGCGGACTCCCAATACGATACTGGCCTCTTTCAAGGGAGTGGAAGGCGAAGCCCTGGCATGGGAGCTGAATAAAAACGGCATAGCCGTATCAACGGGAAGCGCATGCGCTTCAGAATCACTGGACGCAGATCCCACTTTAAAAGCCGTGGATCTTGCAGATGATCTGACACATACAGCGATGAGGTTCAGCCTGTCACGGTTTAACACAGAGGCGGAGATCGATTATGCCGCGGAAGTACTGAAAAAGAGTGTTGAAAGGCTCAGAGCTATTTCAATAGATTATTAATCGCCAAAGGAGGAGAAAGATGGGAAAAAAGGATCTTGTAGGCGGTAAATTGTGGGAAACATATTCAAATAATGTCATTGAAAGGATGAACAACCCCAGATATTTCGGGGAGATAACAGAAGAAGATGCTGAAAAGATAAATGGGCGTCTTGTTGTCGCCGACTGGGGCGCTGAATCATGCGGAGACGCAGTAAGGCTGTTCTGGCTCATAGATGAGAATACCGGAAGGATAACAGATGCCAAGTTCAAGACATTCGGATGCGGCACCGCCATCGCCTCCAGTGATGTCATGGCTGAACTGTGTATCGGAAAGACAGTGGATGAAGCACTGAAGATAACGAATATCGATGTGGAAAAGGCGCTGAGAGACAGAGAAGACGAGATGTCCATACCACCTCAGAAGATGCATTGCAGTGTCATGGCTTATGACGTAATAAAGAAGGCGGCTTCCATTTATAAAGGAGTCGACATGGAGGACCTGGAAGAGGAGGAGATGGTCTGTGAGTGCGCCCGGGTCGCATTACGCACAATAAAGGATGTGATCAGGATAAACGACCTTAAGACCGTTGAAGATATAACAAAATACACAAAAGCCGGGGCTTTTTGCGGATCATGCATAAGACCAGGGGGGCATGAGAAACGGAAATATTATCTGGAGGATATCCTGAAAGACACACGGAGAGAGATGGAAAGTGAAAAAATGTCCCAGGCCATGGAAGAAAAAGAGTTTGAGGCCTTAAGCGAAGTAAGGAAATATAAGGCAGTGGAGTCGGTGATGGAGACCGACGTGAAGCCCATATTGAGAAGGGACGGCGGTGATCTGGAGATCCTGGATATATCATCATCGGAAAACGGGACTGTCGTCTTTATAAGATATATGGGAGGATGTGCCGTGTGTGCTTCGGCGGGGACAGGGACATTGTCCATGATCCAGTCCATACTAAAGGAAAAACTTAGTCCCAATATCACAGTCAAGATGGTTTAAAAAAAAACGGAAAAAGAAAGGAAACTTAATCTGTAGTGAAATGTTATTATAATAGTAACCTTTGGTGGATTGCATAAAACCGTAAAAGGAGTGATATGGGAAGCGATGGCTCTGACGATCTTCGGCTGTACATATCAGGGATGACCTGCGCCTCATGCGTGTCAAAGATAGAAAAAAATATTTCAAAAATAGAGGGCGTATCCTATGTGAATGTTAATCTTGCCAACGAGACAGCCCTGATCAGAGGAGATATGATAAGTCACAGAGAGATCAGGGATATGATAAAGAAACTAGGATATCGTGCGGTGGAACGGAAACCGGACAATAAAAAAGAAAAGAGAAAAGCCGGAAGGATGCTGATCTTTTCAGCGATCTTCACATTACCGCTTTTTGCCGCCATGTTCACAATGTGGACGAAGATGGAGATACATATCCTTCATGAACCGCTCTTTCAGCTCTTTTTTGCCCTTCCGGTCCAGCTGATAGCGGGGAAGAGGTTTTATGTCAAGGCTTTTAAAGAAATGAAAAGCGCCAGCCCGGGCATGGATACGCTCATCGCCATGGGGACCACCGCGGCTTTTCTTCTCAGTGTTTATAATGGTTTTTTCAGAGGATGGCCCGCGGGAGAGATGCCCCATCTCTATTTTGAAGCCTCAGCCATGATAATAACCCTTGTTTTAGCTGGAAAGTATATGGAAAGCAAAGCAAGGGGACGTGCTTCGTCCGCCATTGAAAAACTCATGGGTCTGAGACCAAATAAAGCCACTGTCGTACGTGAAGGCGGGTATGTTGAAATACCTGTTACGAGCCTGATCGAAGGGGATCTAGTCATAATACGCCCTGGCGAGACCATCCCCTCAGACGGGATCGTTGTGAGCGGGGATTCTTCCGTTGATGAAAGTATGCTTACAGGGGAGAGCCTCCCCGTTGATAAATCCCAGCAAGACAAGGTGATGGGGGGCACGATCAACCGGTCTGGCATATTGAAGGTCCGGACTGAACAGGTGGGGGAGAATACAGTATTGTCTCATATAATCCGCATCGTTGAAGAAGCTCAGGGGACAAAAGCCCCCATACAGAAGACCGCTGACAAGGTAGCTGCCGTATTTGTGCCTTCTGTGATAGGTGTGGCAGCTGTGACTTTCGTTATACAATGGGTTCTTTCAGGAAATGTCTCTGCTGCCCTTATGGGAGCAGTCTCTGTGCTTGTCATAGCTTGTCCGTGTGCTTTGGGTCTTGCAACTCCCACGGCTATTATGGTAGGTACGGGAATAGGCGCAGAGTCCGGGGTGCTTATCAGGAACGGAGAGGCCCTTGAACGTCTCAGGGAGGCCGATGCCGTTTTATTCGATAAGACAGGGACATTGACTCATGGAGAGATATCTGTGGTAAGAGCAAAAGCAGCCCCTGGCATTGAATATGAAAAGTTCCTGGCTGAGGCAGCAGCCGCGGAGCTGTTTTCAGAGCATCCTTTCGGAAAAGCTGTGAGAAAGTATGTGGAAGGACTTTCCATAGCAGTCGAAGATGGCGAAGGGTTCAATTACCAGGCTGGTCAGGGAGTAGAGATATCACTGGACGGACATTACATATATGCGGGAAAGGAAGATTTTATCCGCGGGAAAGCTGATATACCCGCTTCTATGAGATCAGAAGGTGATGCGGCGGCTGATCAGGGTTTTTCAGTAATATATACAGCAAGAGATAACGTAGTCACCGGGATGTTTATCCTGGGAGATAAGCTGAAAGAAGAGACTACGGATGTGATCAAAGAAATGAAAAAAATGGGGTTGGATACTTACATGGTGACAGGTGACAACAGCAGGACGGCTTTGTATATGGGGGAAAAGGCCGGGATCAAAGAGGAAAATGTTTTTTCACAGGTGCTTCCGTCGGGTAAATCCGATATAGTGAAAGCATTGACAGCGAGGGGCAAGAGGATCGCAATGGTCGGCGACGGTATAAACGATGCCCCTGCTCTGGCGTCGGCTCACGTGGGAATAGCCATGGGGACAGGTACAGATGCTGCCATGGAAGCCGGTGACGTGGTGCTTATGAATGGCAACCTCAGTACGCTGATAACAGCTCTGCGTCTGTCGAGAGCTGTTATAAAAAAAATCAGACAGAACCTGTTCTGGGCTTTTATTTACAATATCGTGGGCATCCCTGTGGCGGCAGCGGGTTTTCTGAGTCCTGTGATCGCAGGAGGGGCTATGTCCTTGAGCTCTGTATCAGTAGTCACAAAC
>CAZGIO010000134.1:0-4803 GCA_964525975.1 uncultured bacterium | reverse complement strand
ACCATATATCTGTCCAGTGCTATGCTGGGGGTAAAGATACCCGGGGTATCAAGGAAGACGATCTGTGTATCCTCTTCCGTCCAGTGTGCAACAGCCCTGATCCTGTCCCGTGTGGTCTGAGGACGGGGAGAGACGATATTGACCTTCGCTCCCACAAGGAGGTTGATGAGGCTGGATTTCCCCACATTGGGAGCGCCGATCACAGCGGCAAAACCCGATCTCATTTATCATCCTTGCTGATCATGCCGCCGCTTATGACGATCTTCATCCCGGTCTCCACAGAGACATCCAGCATCACAAGTTCAGTTTTTTTGACAAAGATCATCATTCCCGATGTGGGATTGGGCGTAGTGGGTATAAAGACAGCCTGGTAATCCTTAACAGGCAGAGAGCCTGCTTTTTCCAGGGTCGTCTCCATCTCCGCTGTCAGAAAACCGATGGAAAAGACTCCCTTTCTCGGATACTCAATAAGACAGACACCGGTAAACACATAATTTCCCCGTCCCAGCACAGAAGCAATGATCTGTTTGCTGAGTTTATATATCCTGTTGATGAACGGCATCTTAAGAAAAAGATATTCCGGTATCCTTATGAGCCATTTCCCGATGAAGTTCTTCACAAGCAGTCCCACAAGAAGTATCACAGCAAGGCTCAGCAGAAGCCCTATTCCCGGGATGGTTATATCCAGATGCTGTCTGAGCCAGAAGTCAAACTTGGCAAATATGATATATACCAGATATACAGTGAGGAGAAACGGCAGCAGCGCCACTACTCCCGCGATAAGATATGTACGGAGGACCGACATCACCTTCTTCATATTACTTCCCTTTCAATTCCAGGCCTATTTTCAAAATACGCCTGTTGTCCGCATCCAGGATCTTAAATATGAACTTCTCATATTCGCAGGTGAAATCCCTTTCAGGAAGGTTCCCTGTGGTAGAAATGATAAAACCCGCCACTGTGTCAAAATCCTCAGTATCCGGGTTGATAAGCTGTTCAAGATCGATGGAAAACTCATCTTTGAACTCCTCTGTGGTCATCTTGGGAGAGATGACATATTCCTTCTCAGAGACTTTTCTGTAAAGAGGTTCTTCCTCATCATATTCATCTTCGATCTCGCCCACGATCTCTTCCAGCACATCCTCGATTGTGACCAGTCCCACAAGGTCGCCGTATTCATCGACCACGAAGGACATATGGGTATGTTTCGCCTGAAAATCCTTCAGCAGTGAATTGATCTTCTTGGTCTCAGGTATATAGAATACTTCCCGCAGGAGTTCTTCCAGGTCAAACGCCTTTTCATCGATGCCCAGAAGATCCTTTGCATAGACAAACCCCAGTACGTTGTCAAGCCTTTCGCTATAAACAGGAAGCCTTGAATGGCCTTCCTCGTCAATAAGAGCGAGGAGGTCTTCATACGTTATGTCAGAGGGCACGGCCACGATATCCACACGGGGTACCATGATCTCCCTGGCTGTGGTATCCTTGAACTCCAGTATGCTGCTTATCATCTGGCTCTCCTGCATATTTTCATCTTCCAGCAGATTGCGTATGATCTGCTCTTCCAGATCGGTCATATAGGGTGCGCTGAGGACCATCTCGCCTCCCAGCAGCTTGATGATGATATCCGCCGGAAGCATGAGCAGCCGTACAAGGGGTGTGAATATCATCGCGGCATAATAGAGCCAGGAAAAGAGCCACGCCGCTCTGGATATACCCTTCTGCAGTGCTATGGTCCTGGGAACATATTCACCAAAGACAATGAATATCCCGAATGAGATCCCCAGTGTCAGGACAAGGTTGTATGAATGTCTGAAAAGCAGTATGATAAAACCGATCTCGATCAAATATCGCATGAACTGCAGAGAGGCAAGCATGAGGTTGCCGTTTTTTATCCACTTCAGGAATACCTTCTTAAAACGTTCGTTTTCAGCAAGTATTTCCCTTAAATTTCCATGTTTTACGCCCATAAATGCCACTTCAGCATATTTCATGAGACTCATGACAAACGCTGATATCAGTAAAACAGCATAAAATAAGTGAGGGTCCATATTCTCTATCATCCTCCTATCAATATATTGATGAGAACCGTGAGGAAAAATCCAAGTAATCCTCCGCTGACCAACTGCCACAATGTATGTATTTTCCTGTCCAGGCGGCTCTTACAGACCACCATGGCCATAATAAATATAAGCAGCACAAGCATCTGGCTTTCCACATACATCACAGAAAGCGCGACGATGCTGAACGAAAAAGCCGCATGTCCGCTGGGAAACCCGCCGTGAAACGGTGTGCCGGTGCCTGTAAGCGCTTTCACTGCGATCACACTCACCGTGACAGCGGCCACAGTGACAAATGCAGCCATACCGGGCATCTGCCTGATAAAACCGATCACCCGCTCTATGTTCCCGTACGAACTCTTGTATAAAATGAAATATCCTGTAAATACCGCATTTACCACTGACATGAGCACAGCGCCTGAACTGATGTCTTTTATCATCCTGATCATGGGATTATGGGTGCGGGAAAGAAAATAATCTGTTATATGTTCCACCGCGGTATTAAACATCTCAGCTGTGATCACGAAAAAGACCGCAAATACCACAAGGGCTCTTTCCACCATTGAGATCTTTATAAACAGCGTATAAGCAAGGACTGCCACTCCAATAAAAAAATGTATCCGTATATTCCGCTCATAGCGGAGAGAGAGGACGATCCCGCTTACGGCATTATTGAAACTTTCCCAAATACTTCTGTTTTTATTCATCAGAGCTTAAAAATTCCCTTTCGTAACCGTTCATCTCTTTAAAACAATCATCGGTCTCATGATCAAAGCCCAGGAGATGGAGCATCCCGTGGACAAAGAGTTCCAGGATCTCTCTTTCTGTACCCTGTTCTCCCTGCCTTGCCGCGGTCTCCACTGATATGATGATCTCTCCCAGGCTTTCAGCTTCATCGTCTTCCAGGGGAAAAGAAAGAACGTCTGTGGCCCCTTGTTTGCCCCGGTATGTGCTGTTAAGCTCTGCCATCTCCCCGTCATCTGTAAAGTATATCCCCGCTTTATATCCCTTTTTGCCGAAACGTGTGATGATCTGTTCATGCAGCCTGCCGATCTCCCCGGCGGTCTCTTCGGACAGTCGATAGTGAAGGGATTCCTTATATAAGATATCAGGCATGTTTACTCCTTGTTTTCCTTTGGATATTCAATACGTTTATGTCTGCTTCCCTTGAAATAGTCAATGAAAGCGCCTTCCACCCGTTTCAGTTCGGCGAATGTCAGTTCACTGGAATCAAGCTGACCGTCCTGGAGTGTATCCTGGAAGATCTGTGCGATCCTGTCCTGGACATGATGAAACGGCGCATTGAGCAGCAGACGGGATACAGCTTCAGCCTTATCCGCAAGAAAAATGATCGCGGATTCCCTGCTGGAAGGTTTAGGCCCTTCATATCTGAAATATTTTTCATCCAGTTCCCTGTTCTTATCGCCTTTCTGATGTTTCATAAAAAAATATTTGATAAGCGATGTCCCGTGATGTTCCCGGATTATATCTCTGAGCCTGAGCCCCAGCCCCGCCTTGACAGCCATGTCAGCTCCCTGGGAAACATGATTTTTCAGTATACGCACTGACATCATGGGCAGCAGCGAATCATGTCTGTTAGGCCCGTACATCTGGTTTTCTATGAAGTAATCGGGACGTTTCGCCTTTCCAATGTCATGATACAGCCCCCCCACACGGGCAAGAAGCATATCCGCGCCTATGGACTTGGCGGCTTCAGCGGAGAGCTCGGATACGATAATACTGTGTCTGTATGTACCCGGGGCCACTGTGGCCAGCTCTTTCAGCAGCGGATTGTTCCAGTCCAGCAGTCCCGTCAGGCTTACCTCTGTGGTAATATTCTGCACTTTCTCGTAAATATAGACAATAAGATATCCCGCAAAGAAAGAACCTGTCACATATACAAACGCCCTGAACACGCTTCTGCCCAGGATAAGGCCGAGATCTCTCTCCATCCCGCTCACTGAAGAGACTGCCATAAGAAAATATGTCACGGCAAAATACTTCATCACATATATGAGTTTAGGTATCCTTCTTCTGAACTTATCTGAATCATACAAAAAGAGCATGGACGTGACGCCCCATATTATACCCAGCCTGTAATCACCGGAAAACACATACAGGACCATGAGATTAAATACAAAGGAGACCAGCGTGGTCTTCAAGTCAGTAAGGAAATAGTTTATTATCACAAATGCCAGAAAGGGAAACATGTAAAAGCTGAGGTCAAAGAACACACTGAATACAAAGAGCATCAAAGAAAATATCAGCGTGTTCATCACAAAAAAGTTAACGTTTTTGTACAATCTCCCTGTATTCTTTTTGAATATAAACTGGAGGCATCCCAGGTAAAAAAGGATCATGATCAGTGAAAAACAGATGATGTTCCTCAATGTCCTGGATTTCATGACCTCTCCCAGTTTCATGGCTTTTTCATAGACTGTCCTGTCTATAATACGGCCTTTTCTGGCCACGATATCTCCCGGCTTCACCAGGGTCCGCTCAGGTATAAAATCCACTCGTATATTCTCGATATTCTTCCTTGTCAGCTCCTCGCTGAAGAAGACATTCTCCACAAGGTAGTTTTTAAGGACATACCCCGTGAACTCCATATATGCTTTCTCGCCGGAAAAATATTTTTTGATCAGGCTGTTCAGATATCTGTCTGCGTCTTTTCGCAGGATAAGCGACTCCCTGTCCATCAGTATATTATCGCTTTTGCGCCGTATCTCCACATCGATCGTAT
>CAZGIO010000133.1:0-4823 GCA_964525975.1 uncultured bacterium | reverse complement strand
AGGAGTATGAAGGCAGTGCCGAGGCGTATTCACTCCGCGAAAAACTGAAGATATATGGAAACCGTATGTCCCAGATCAACGTGAGGACCTGGGGTATAGGACCTGATTTCGGCGGTGGCGGCTTCATGGGCGGCGTGAGATATTCATCCACTGTCTGGCTTCAGGGATATAATTATTCAAAGCTTAAGGAAGAAGCAAAAAAATTCAAGAACATACTCCTTTCTTTCAGAGAAGTGTCTGATGTGAAGCTTGGGGAAGTCACAACCAATTCAATAAAGAAAGTGGTAGTGAATATCGACACAAATAAGCTTGATCAGTATGATATGTCGGTGGATTTCATCGTATCGAAGGTCAGGGACCTGGTTAGTGAATATACCATGGAAAATGCCGTGAAGCTTGAAAATGATTATATAAGCTTCACATTGTCACCTGCACAGAAGATCGGCCTGTATGAATTAAGGAACATGTATATAGGCGGTGGCGTAAAACTGGGAGATGTCGCGGATATAGTGCTGGAAGCCAGCACCAACAGGATAGAACGTGAAGACCAGACATACAGTTATCCCATATCTTTTGATTTTTCAAGCGGAGCCACAACGGAAAAAGAGTTTAAGGAGACCCTGCAGACCAATATTATCTATCCTCCGGGATTTTCCCTGAAGGTGGAGGACGATACCAACAGATGGTGGGATGATGATACTGATTATAACAAGATACTGGTACTGCTCGGATTTGCGGTCCTGCTGATCTATATGATCATATCATCATTATACGAGAGTTACACAGAGCCGTTTATCATCCTTATAACTCTGCCTCTGGCGTTTGTAGGGGTAATATGGCTTTACAATATATTTAACCTTAATTTTGGTGTGCATGCCATCATGGGATCCATGCTCATGGCGGGGATCGTGGTAAACAACTCCATCATCATGATCAATCATATTAATTATCTCAGGAGAGAACGTTCCATGGATAGGATAGAGAGCCTGATCTCAGGAGCGGCGGACCGTCTGCGTCCCATACTGATCACATCTCTTACAACCATCATGGGGCTTCTGCCAATTATTCTGCTTAAGGACAAGGGTGATGATTCATCCACTGCGGATATATGGAAGCATTTGAGTTATGCCACTGTGGGCGGACTCACAACATCCACATTTTTTACTCTGACATTCATGCCCATGCTCTACTTTTTCTTCACAAAAAAAGAAAAAGACGAAGAGATCTATCCGGGCACAGGATTTTTGAGGTTTGTAAGGGGAATAAGGTGGAAAAAATTGCCTGGGCGTATCTTGTTTGAGGTGAAACGCACCCCTTACCATATCAGGCAGATGCCCGCGTACTGCAGAAAAGGGGTCGGGATGTTGAAGACTTTGATCAAAAAAATGAAAACCAGGAAATAACGGAGGTTGATTGATGAGACGAATAATCATGATAGCGGCTGTGGCAGCATGTTTGATTGCCAGCGGCAGAGCCATGTCATTTAAAGAGTTTCTTACCACGGCGCTCAAGCAGAGCGATGCTAAGCGCGATACAGAGCTGCTGAAAGCTTATGATAAGTGGGACCAGTACGGGACAATGGGGGAGATCATGCCGAAACTTACATTGTCAGCCAATGTGCCCACATATATCAAGACCATCGACGAGATAGAGGGTTTCGGCATCGAGTATGAGAATGAATATGAGTATTATGCCGGTGTTATATCGTTAAGCCAGTCTCTTCCTTCATCGACAGAGATCGAGGCATCCATGACATATGCTGAATATTCAAAATACAGACAGTACGGCGAGGAGAACGCCGACGGTTACAGAAGAGCGACAGGCAGCATCACTCTTAAACAGTATTTATGGGGCACTAACCACGGGTATCATAATCTTAAAAGATGGCTGAACACAAAAGCTGAACGGAATATCAACCTTAAGCTGTACAACTCAAGGATGCTCAGGGAGATTTATCAGCGGTATATCAATTATATCACCGCAAAAAAACGTTATGAACTGAATAAAGCACAGTCTGAACGGTACAGGGATATCTTCCAGGCTGCTGAAAACAGTTATAAGATGGGTCTTTCGGATGTTATAAGTTACAACAGGATAAAGAAAAGATACCGTTTTCTGGAAGCGGAGTATACGTTTGCCGAAGCTGAATACAAGCGTGAGAAGAAGACCGTTGAGATGTTCCTGAACATGGAAGTAAAGGAACTGGATGAGGAAGTGACAAGCATCGGCCTTGACTTTTTTCAGGACAAGAAACCCGATCTGAAAGAGGAATCACTGCGCATAGAGCTTGACAATGCATACAGAGGGTATAAAAGCACAAAAAGCTATTATGAACCGAAGGTCTACGCTTTTTACGAGGCGGAATATTCAGGGGCAGGACAGGATGAGATTGACGGAATGGAAAAAGACAGTTATTCCGCAGGGATAGCAATATCGGTACCTCTGGGGAATCTGTCGACATTAAGCAGCCTTAAGAAAGAGAAGATCAGTTATCTCATAAGCAGGAACAGCATCGAGGACAAACAGGAATCCATGGAGGATGATTACAGGAAGCTTGTTGAGGACCTGCAATCATATTTCAACAAGATGAGGATATATAAAGAGATCATTCCGAGCCTGCGGCAGAACTATAAAGCCAGCATATCAAGGTTCACAATAGGGGCAATATCTCTGCAGGAGCTTATGGATATCGAGGATGAGTATATCTCCACGGAACTTGAATTTCTCAACATCATACTTACATATAACCTTACTGCGCTTGATGCTTCTGATTATATTGGAAATACAGATGAAATACTGGAGGGTCTGTTATGAAAAAGATTGTGATAATCGCTGTTATAGTCATCGCTCTGCTGGGATTGTCAGCCGGGGCATATTTTTTGTTTTTCAAAAAAGCTGAGGATAAGACCGAGGATAAGAGCAAGCCTCTTGCCGCTCCTGTGCCTGTAAAGGTCACGACGGCGGTGCGTGGAGACCTGCCGCTCTTTATATCTTCTTCAGGGAAACTGGAAGCCATAAGGGTGAACGATTATATATCCGAAGTATCAGGAAATATAGCTGTAAAAGTCCGCGAGGGGCAGCGTGTCTTAAAAGGACATCTTCTTTTTGCAATAGACAACCCTAATTACAAGATCGCTTACGAGAACGCACTTCTGGAATACAAGAAATCATATATACAGTATCTTGCGATCAGTGAAAACGTGGAAAGCATCGAAGGGTTTATGCCGAAACAGCAGGACCTCTATTCTGATGACACTGAAGTGGCCAAGATACAGAAGGAAGTCCTCGAAGGGCTGCAGGAAGGCACCATAAGCAGGGAGAGGATAAAATACAGGCTCGGTGAACAGGAACTGGCGTTGAAGCGTGCTCTTGAAGATTATAAAAAATGCGCAATCAGAGCTCCTTTTTCAGGAGTGATCGGTAAAATAGCCGTAGCGCAGGGTGAACATGTCCAGGCGGGAACACCGGTGCTTACCATAGCAGACACCAAAAAACTGAGGATAAAAGCCAATATCCTGGTGAAAGACATTAATATAATCAGCGAAGGTGCGGAGGCTCTGGTATTTCCCGTAGTGAATGATGAAAAATTCAGGGGCAGAGTATATTCTGTGAACCCCCTTGTCTATGATGATAATTCCACATACGCAGTGGTGGAACTCGACAACAGTGACGGGATGCTGAATCCCGGCGTCTTCTGTGATGTGCTTCTCCAGACAGGCGTGATAAAGGACAAGATACTTGTTCCCAAGGAGGCTGTACTTGAACGAGATGGCAAAAAGCTTGTGTTCAGGATAAAAAACGACCTTGCTTACTGGGTATATGTTGAGACAGGCGAGGAAAACTATGAGAAGATCATCATCGAGGAAAAAGTCGATGAGGGTGACACGCTTATCATCGAAGGGCATTACGTGCTGAACCACAAAGCTCCTGTGACAATAGTAAATGATCTTGAAACGGAGGAATAATGAGCCTGCCGAGATTGTCAGTCAAACGACCTGTTACAACCACCATGATATGCATGGCGGTACTTCTGCTGGGCATCATATCACTGAAGATGCTCAAAATAGAACTGCTCCCATCCATTGACATACCAAAGATCGTGGTGGAGACAAAAGCGGAAAACCTTCCCCCTGAAGAAGTGGATACCAATGTGACACAGAAGATCGAACGGCAGCTGGGCACCCTGCCCAATGTAAAAAAGATCTCTTCCATATCCACCGACGGTAAATCCCTGGTGACAGTGGAGTTTTACTGGGGAGTAAATATGGAATACACCATGCTTAAGGCGCGTGAGAAACTTGATAATATCACAGATACTCTCGGGGACGCTGAAAAACCCAATATCCTGTATTTTGATCCCGCGCAGTCGCCGATAATGCAGGTCATGGTGGATGGAGATTACGATTTTCTCACATTAAGCAATTATGCTTCTGACAGCCTGAAACGTCGTTTTGAGCGCCTGGAAGGCGTGGCGCAGTGTGATGTGATCGGCGCTGACGAGGAAGAGATACAAGTGCTCATGACCAACAGGAACATGGTGTCATACGGCATATCGTTTTCTGAAGTCGAAGCCGCGCTGAGGCAGAACAACTTTGTGAACTCAGCGGGAGAGATCGGTGATGAGAACTTCTCATATTCACTTTCCATGGAAAAAAACGATTATTCTGTGGAAGAGATCGGGAATCTGAAGATCCGCGGCGAGATACGTCTGAAGGATATAGCAGAAGTAAAAAGGGGAACAGCCGATCTTGACGAGTATTCCCGGTTTAACGGCAAAAGAGGAATCGGGCTGCTGATAATAAAATCATCATCGGCGAACACTG
>CAZGIO010000132.1:0-4930 GCA_964525975.1 uncultured bacterium | reverse complement strand
GCATTCGCTTGATATAGTTACTATAACGCAAAAACCATATAGAAGTTCAAAAAAATGACACAGAAAAGAAAAATAATGGAAAGCAGGGTGTCAATTTCAGAAAAAATTTCGAGTGCAGTTGTGCTGGCACACAAAAAACCTATGCAGGTAATTCAAGCTTCTGCAGTTGGTTATTATGGGTATGATATTTCTGATACTTGTGATGAATCCAGTTCTAAAGGTCTTGGTTTTTTAGCAGATGTTTGTGAAACCTGGGAACATGCTCTAAAACTTGATAATGATGTAATAAAAACAATTATAAGATTTGGTATTGTGCTGGGTTCAGAATGAGGGATGTTACCTAAATTAATTAAACCTGTAAAATTATTTATGGGTAGTAATTTTGGGAAAGGCAATAATTTTATATCATGGATTCATATTGATGATGTTGTTAAGTCAATTGATTTTCTAGTAAGCAATAAGCAGTGTTGAGTATATAATTTAACATCGCCAAAACCCGTTTTTTCAAAAGAATTAAACAGGAAAATTGCAAAACGGTTAAACATCCAGCCCTGCCCCCCTCCTCCGCTCAAAATACTCTTTGAAGCGGCCGATGCGAAACCGAATATGATGATCCCCAGCCCGTCATCAAAGCCCACCACTGCAAACAGCGCTTTGGTAAGAGGCCCTCTTGCGTTATATTCTCTGATCACGGCGACAGTCCCCGCAGGGGCGCTCGCCGGAGCAATGGCCCCGAAGATAAGCGCCAGGGGCAGGTTCCCTGTGAACAGGTATATACCGGCAAAGACAAGTATGAACGCTGCGAGGGATTCCGCAAAGATGATTGCCGCTATTCCCCGTCCCAGCTGTCTAAGGGATGATATCTGCAGCTCCAGACCGATGGACAAAGCCACAAAACCCAGTGCTATATCCGACACAAAAGACATCTTTGCAAAGAGCTGATGATCAAGCACAGAGGCAAATGATGGTCCCAGCAGTACCCCGAGAAACATAAACCCGATGATGGAAGGAAGACGCAGCACCTTCACAAACTTCCCCGCATAGAAACCGGCAAACGTCATGACTCCCACCACAAGGACCGGGTGGGCGGCGACTGTTTCAACGAACTTCATCAAAACTCCTCAGGTGAAAAATAGCTCAACTCGCTCACGGCAAGTCCGATCTCTCTCTCTGAACCGTCGATATCATAACGGATCTTTCTGATCATCTCATTGACTCTCACATGGGGCACAACGGCGACGATCAAGCGCCCGAAGGAATCGGTCTGTTCTGTCCAGTAGGCGGAAAAAAGCGGAAGTTTATAAAGATAACTGTCTCCATTCTCCGTCTCGATGATTTTAACCGGCCCTTCCGCCACTCCTGTAAAAAGAGATATCGTCTCGTTGAAATCATCCTCGTTTCCGGTGCTGACCATAAACAGCGCATGTTTCCCCTGCCTGCCCCCTGCGGGCTTGTCTTTTCCGAAGGACCTTCTTAAAAGAGAACCGAGTCCGTCTTCGTCCCGGCATTCTCCCGCCTTCTTCAGGAAGCCCTTCGATGAGACCATCTTGGATATCCTGGCCAGAAGCTTTATATGTTCGCTTCTCTTCGCGGCAGGCCCGGCCATATATATGAATATATCCGTCCCGTTCAGGGGATTTCCGAAATCCAGAGCCTTATCCAGCAGCACAGCGCCTGTGACGAAACCGCAGTCAGCGGGAAGCCTGCAGTGGGGAAAAGCGTAATTGTCGCCAAACGCAGTGGTCCCCATATCTTCCCTTTCCCTGAAAAGCGCCTCTATTTTCGCCGCTCCAGGGGAATCTTTCCCCAGCGAAGCGTCCACGCGCCTGGCTATAAGACTCAGGAGCGCCCCCTTTGTGGATATTTCCGGCTTAAAGTCAATACATCCTGCTTCAAAAAAGTTGTTTTCTGACATCATCATCCCTCCGGAATATTATAAGACAGATTTAACGGCTCCTACCACAAGACCCGCATGATTTTTCAGCGGAGTGTTAAGAAACGCCCCCAGAGCCTTCAGGTCATCCCCGTCCGCCAGTCCAAGCTTTTCCATTATACCGGCCACCGCGGCGGGCAGCCCCCTGGTGTTTCCGTCTGCGATCTTCACGGCTATGCCCAGACCTTCGGCGGTTCCCACGCAGTAGACCCCTTCCGCGCCCAGCTTTCCCACAGCCCGGCCGGCGAAAACACGGTTGAACGCCGTACAGAAACCGCCGGTGCCGGCCAGCATCTCCGGATGCTCCCACATGGAGTGGATGATCACATCAGCATCCTCACCGTGCCCCTGGGAATCTGAACAGGCAAGCCTGGAAAAACCCATGGCCATGTTTTTGAGCGGCATGGCAAAGACAGGGGCCGAACATCCATCCACGGCTATTGTCACGCTGGTTTCATCCATGCCGCACATACCGCTTACACAGCGCAAAATATCCTTCTGCACTGGATGGCCGGGATCAAGATATCCCTGCACGTCATACCCTGAAGCCATGCAGCCCGCAAGCATGCCTGCGTGTTTTCCTGAACAGTCACAAAACAGCGGTGACGGTTTGATTCCCGCGCCTGCTTTTTCCACCGCCATCTCATGTATCATGGACATGGCGTCTCCGCAGGCGAGGACCTCTTTTCCGAGACCCGTCTTCTTCAGCACAGAAAGAACGGCTTCCACATGGAACTCTTCGCCATAATGGGAAGCGCACATCACAGATATCTCCCGGGGACTTATCTTAAAGCGTTCATACGCCCCTGATCTCACAACATTAAGAGCCTGAAGAGGTTTCGCCGCTGAACGCATGTACGTGACCTTGCAGCCGTCCCCCCATTGGGCGGCTATCTTGCCATCTTTATCCACAGCCACGGCATCCCCATAATGCACTGACTCCACAATACTGCCTCTGTAAACCTCCACCATGGCTATCGACATGCTACCTCCGTTTCTTTTCCCCACGCCCCATGATATTCTCCTTAAAACGCCTGCTCTCCCCTGGAGAAGGGACATGGAGTTTCCTGCCTGCGCTGTCCCGCCGTCCCGCGAAAAGAGCCGTGGAATAAGTCCCGGGAGTGGGCACAAAACACTGCACAGCTCTGGTATCCATGGGGTTTCTGCCTAAAAATTCCGTCAGATATCTGTTGGCCTTTACTGTTTCCCCGGGATGTCCGGCGATAAAATAGGGCCTGAGCCTGTAATCCGTCCGGGGATTATTTTTCAGCCTCTTGACAAATGAGACAAACTCCCCCGGTTTAAACTTACCCATCTGCTCAAGGACTTCCGGGGATATATGTTCAGGGGCCACATTGAGATACCCCGATATATGATGCTTCAATATCTGTTCCAGGATGCGTGGATGCCGCAACGACAGGTCCAGGCGAAGTCCGCTTCCTATGGTCACCCTCCCGGCCCTGGAAGCCACGGCTTCCAATAACTTCATATAACGGTCAAGGCCGTCTTTCAGATTGGGACAGCGGGAGGGATAGAAGCAAGACCTTCTTGTGCAGCGGGAAGGATCCCCTGCGCAGCGCGCACCGTACATGTCCGCCGAAGGACCGCCCACATCTGTGATATGCCCCCTGAAATCATCCCGTTTCATGAGCCTGTCCACTTCCCCCATGATAGACTTACTGCTTCTCGACCTGATAAGTTTTCCCTGATGGAGCCCGATGCCGCAGAAAGAACAGCCTCCTCCGCATCCCCGATGGGCTGTAATGGAAAATTTGATCATGTCAAAGGCGGGGATCCTTGAATACATGGGGTGGGGCTCCCTCTCAAAGGGAAGGTCATATAGTGCGTCAAGTTCATCCTGCGACAGAGGGGATGCCGGGGGATTCTGGATAATGGCCCAGGCACCGTCCTCTTCAGACAGAGTAATATTCATGCCCCACGCGGCGGCTCTGTGCATGAGCCTGTTCTGCTCAAGAAGCAGCGCGGGGTCCCCCTTCAGGTCTGCGTGTGCCGGCAGTCTTTCTCCCTGTTCCGGCGCCGAGTCAGCGGTGACTTTTATCACCGTCCCCCTTATACCGGATGTATCTTCTCCCCTGGCAAGGCGTCCGGCGATTTCCCCGGCTGCCCTTTCACCCATGCCGTAAACCAGCATATCGGCTTTGGAATCCACAAGGAGCGAATGCCTTATCTTCCCCTGAAGATAGTCCCAGTGCGAAAAACGTCTCAGTGAAGCCTCTATGCCGCCGGCGACGACAAAAGCCCCTTTATGAAACCGCCGTATCATCTCAGTGTAAACGTTTACGGCTCTGTCGGGCCTTCTCCGGATGTCCCGGTTTTTCACAGAAGTCCTGAACGCGCTGTTATCGGGAGAATAGGGGTCATCATTCCTGATCTTACCCGAAGCAGTATAGTTGGCTATGATGGAATCCACGTTGCCCGCTGTCACTCCCCAGAACAGCCGTGGTCTGCCGAGGCAGCTCACTGAGTCAGGGTCGTCTGTATCCGGCTGAGCGATGATGCCCACTTTAAAACCCTTAGATTCAAGATATCTTGATATAACAGCCGCGCCAAAAGATGGATGGTCCACATATGCATCCCCGGTCACCATGATCACATCGCACTGATCCCAGCCTGCCTGCTCCATATCTTCCCGTGACACAGGAAGGAACATGGTCAGTTTATCCTCTCCGTAAGATAATCAGTGAGAAGAAGAAGCCTCTGGGCTCCTTCGGGCATTCCTGCAAGGGCCTCTTTTGCCTTTAAAGCATACTCTTCCGCCAGCCGTTTTGAGTCTTCAATTCCGAAATACGCCGGATATGTAAATTTGCCCTGACGCCTGTCTTTTCCAACGGTCTTGCCCATGATCCCGGATTCCGACACTTCGTCCAGGATGTCGTCCACGATCTGAAACGTGAGCCCCAGCCATTTTCCATATTCCGAGGCGGCTCTGATCCGGTCGTCCCCGGCTCCTCCCGCCGCGGCTCCGCATTCACATGC
>CAZGIO010000131.1:0-4955 GCA_964525975.1 uncultured bacterium | reverse complement strand
GGCCAGCCTGGAGGAACTGAAGCTGGACTATGAGGACTTTTTGAGACAGCGGGGTCTGGAACAGTGGGGGTACGGAAATCCCCTGAGGCAGCTGCTTGTGGATGCGAGATGTCAGACTGCGGATGACGTGGCTCAGTGGATCGTGAAGTCCGTGAGCAGCAGTGGACATAATGGACGGAGTCGACGCAGTGGACGAAGCAGCAGACAGCAGAATCGCTCCACTAAGTCCACAATGTCCACTAAGGTCTACCCTGAGTTTGCAGCAAATGCAGCACTTGTTCTCATTGCAGTGGCCTGCCATCTGCTTGACCGGCAGGTGGGGACGCTGGCTGATGATTTTGAGACAGAGGGCGGTTTCGCAGAACGATTGTACAATATTCGCAAGAAAAAGCGGGGATACTAAATCCGGAGATTTGTGAACGAACACAGACGGACACGGACAATCACAGACAAACAGCCGTCCGTGGAGTCCGTGAATGTCAGTGGTAGTCCGGAGAGAGTGCTGTCATCAGCCTGTCTTGAAGCCAATGGAACATTGGCGCTGATCAACCTGGCCTGCCATCTGCTTGACCGGCAGGTGGGGACGCTGGCTGCGGAGTTTGAGACAGAAGGCGGTTTCGCAGAACGATTGTGCAGTTTCAGGAAGAATAAACGCGATTCACGATCAAAATCAATATTATAACGGTTGTTCTAAAAATGAGTTTGATACTTGAAAAAACAGCATGACATATACAATAATTGACCATTAACCGGGAGGTTGCTATGAAAAAGGTGTTGTTTTTGTTGATTGCTGTGTTGTTTTGCGCAGGCATGGCGTCTGCTGAGATTAATTACGGCATGAGGATGGGCGTAAGCCTGGGAAACATGGCATTGGATCCTGAGTTTAATGACTGGGGCCCTGATGAGGCGGATGCGAAGGTAAAGGTCGGCTTTTACGGAGGTATATGGGGCAAGTATATGCTTAATGAGAAGATGGGCATACTTGCAGAGCTAAACTATGTCCAGAAAGGTGACAAGTTTAAGTTTAAAAACTCATCAGATGATGCCTGGTGGATTTTCTGGGCAAATGAGCTGGAACTGCCCATTATGTTTTATTACATGCCCATGGATAAGATGATTCTGTATGCGGGGCCTGTGCTGGGTTATGTTATTTCTGCAGGTTATAATCAGAAAGTGGATGTTGAGGATCCCGATATTATCTATGGGATGTGGTATGAGATGGAGGAATTTGTAAATCGTTTTGATTTTTCCATGGCGGCGGGGATGCGGTATGACTTCACCGGGATGTACTTTGGGGAGTTGCGGTTTACATACGGTTTTACCGATATTTACGAGGAAGGACTGATACCTGAAATCGAAGCTATGAACCGCACGCTGACAGGGGGTGTGGGGATCAATCTCTGATCAGGATTCCGCGCTTACCATCCAGTTGATCTGGAACTTGTCGCGGAGCATGCCGTAGTAGGCGCCCCAGAAGGTATCCTGCATTGGCATGATGATTTGTCCGCTTTCCGAGAGGCCGAGGAAGATACGCTCGGCCTCTTCCTTTGAATCGGTGTTGACTGAGATGGAGAGATTGTCACCTATGGTGGTGACGTTTTCGAACATCTCCGAGCTGTCGCTGCCCATGAGTATTGTCTCGCGGCTTATGGGGAGGCTCATATGGAGGATTTTTCCCTTCTCGCTTTCAGGCACTTTTCCTTCCTCAGGTGGCATATCGCCGAAGGTTGCCAGGTCACCGAATTCACCGCCGAAGACGGATCTGTAGAACTCAAAGGCTTCCCGGCAGTTACCCTTAAATGTCATATAAATGTTTACAGTGGTCATGATTTCCTCCTTAGTGTGTTTAATATTATACAGTCGGGGTAAAGAGAACCTGTTATTGAATTATTTGCAATTCTTTATCAGGATGAAAAAAAAACTGAACGCAGGGTTGAAAAAAGACAAAACTAATACAATCATTATAAATATAAATCCAAAACCCACAGGAGGTTGTTATGAAAAGACTGATTATATTGGTTGCTGTTGTGATGCTTTGCGCAGGCATGGCTTCTGCGGAGCTGCAGTATGGAGTCAAGATGGGGATGTCCATCGGCAATATGGCCATAGATCCTGAATTTGATGAATGGGGTCCGTCTGGAGCTGACGATGTCATGAAACTCGGTTTTTACGGCGGTGTATGGGTGAAACACATGTTCAATGAAAAGATGGGTATCCTGTCAGGGTTGAATTACATCCAGAAAGGTGACAAGTATACGTACGAAGACGGGTCTTATGACGCGAAAGTCATTTTTTACGGCAACAACCTTGAGGTGCCTGTGCTGTTTTATTACATGGCCACGGACAAGATGGCTCTCTACGCAGGCCCTGTGCTGGCTTACGTCTTAAAAGGCGGGTACATTGAGAGCGCAACATATGATGAAGATAATATCACGGAGTTCGGCGGAATTGAGCTGGGTGATTATGTCAACAGGTTTGAGTTCTCCATGGGAGCCGGTGTTAAATATGATATCAGCGAAAAATATTTCCTCGAGCTGGGATACGAGTATGGCTTGACTGATATGGTTGACTTGGACGATTCTTTCAGTGGAGATGTTGATTCAATGAAGACAAGCACATTCACTTTCGGATTCGGTTACGCTCTGTAACAGATACTGTTAAATAACGAATGATCAGGCCCGCCTTATGGCGGGCTTTTTTTATGCTGAAATACATTATGCGCAAATTCTTGTTATCATAAAATATTTATATTATAATGGTGTGTGATCAGGAGGCTTTAATGAGTTTTGACAGGATGACGCATGAGAACAAGCTGGCGGGAGTCGCAGCGCGAGAAGGAAATGCAAAATGGGAACAGGCTCTGAAACGGGAGAGCGAGCTTTACAGCCATGACCTGGACATACGGTCGGAGTTTTACAGGGATTACACAAGGATACTTCATTCCCAGGCGTACAGACGGCTGAAGCACAAGACTCAGGTCTTTTTTTCACCCTCCAACGATCATATCTGCACAAGGATAGAGCATGTGAACCATGTGGAATCTGTGAGTTACACCATCGCGAAGTTTCTGGGGCTGAACACGGAGCTTGCCACTACCATCGCACTGGGCCACGACCTGGGCCATGCGCCCTTCGGCCATGAGGGGGAGAAAATATTGAGTGAGATCTCATGTATTGAGACCGATCAGTCCTTCTGGCATGAGAAGAACAGCCTTCATTTTGTGGACGACATTGAGACCCTGGCGGATCATGATGGTTTTGAGAGAAACATGGATCTCACATATGGGGTCCGTGACGGCATTGTGATGCATTGCGGTGAAGTGGATCAGGAAAAAGGGATACATCCCCGTGATGAGGTCCTGGACCTGCGTGAAGTGAAAAAGGGAAAGCATGAATCTTTTACCTGGGAAGGCTGTGTCATGAAGATCGCAGACAAGATATCCTATCTGGGCAGGGACATCGAGGATGCTCTGACTTTGGGGATACTGGAGCCCGGGGTGATAAAGGACAAGCTTGACGGTGTCTTTGAAGTGAATGTGAACGGGACAGTGAACAACTCAAAGCTGATACACGAGTTTATTATCAACATATGCGAAAACAGTTCAGAAGAAAAGGGTATCGCACTCAGCCCTGAATATTTTGACAAGATGCGAAGGGTGAAGGAATTTAATTACAGAGAGATCTATTTTTCAGAGCGGAAAGCCGTATATAAGGAATATATCGAGCTGGTGATAAAGACCATCTATGGATATCTGAGCGACAGGAGCCATGTGAAGGATGATAATGACAGATATACTGAGTTTTTCATCAACTGGCTGAAAAAATACTCTGATATGGGTCATCGTGACAAGAAATATAAAAACAGGATGATCTACAGGACAGATGATGCCGGGGATTATAAGCGGGCGGTAATCGATTTTATCTCCGGAATGACAGATAAGTTTGCCATGGATTATTACGATCATCTTATCAGGTTCTGACATGAGGACGATTATAGTAAGGGATTATGATCCTCTCTGGGCGGAGGATTTCCAGAGGCTGAAACGCTATCTGGATAATGTCCTTGCGGGTCTTGATTACAGGATAGAACATGTGGGGAGCACATCTGTTCCGGGGCTTGCGGCTAAGCCTGTGATCGATATGGATATTTTAGTGAGAAGCGCAGGGGAGCTGAAGAAAGTGATCCCGGCGCTGGAAAAAGCGGGTTATGAGTATCGGGGCGATCTGGGTTTAGAGGGGCGTGAAGCGTTTGGTGTGAAAAATAAAAAGGGTGCTATTCCGGAGATCGTCCATAATCTGTATGCGTGTATTGATGGTATCCCCGCTGTGAGAAACCATCTCATTTTGCGTGATTATCTGAGAGCGCATCCTGATGCTGCCGCCGAGTACGGCGCGTTGAAGAAAAAGCTTGCTGAGATATATCCCCATGACATTGATGCCTATGTGGAGGGCAAGACGGAGTTTATCACATCGATCCTGAAAAACGGGGGATTTGATGACGATGAGCTGGAAGAAATCAGTGAAGCCAACAGGAAAAAATAATATAATTAAGAAAGTGTTCAATCCTTGTTAACTGGCTGAGATATAAAAAACTTTTCAAAAAAAACATGGTGACATTGAAATTTTTGTTTAGAAGGTGAATATTTATCCATAAAAGGAGGTTTATATGAAGAAACTTGTTTTATTGGTTGCTGTTGTGATGCTTTTTGCAGGCATGGCGTCTGCTGAGATGGATTACGGCATGAAAATGGGGTTCACAATAGGCAACGTGGATATGGATCCTGATTTTGCTGATACTGAACCTGGTGTGGAAGACAAGATGAAGGTCGGGATTTACATCGGCGCATGGGGCAGATTCATGCTTAATGAAAAGATGGGCATTCTTACAGGATTGAATTATGTCCAGAAAGGCGACAAGTATTCGTTAGAGGACGGGTCTTATGACGTGAAGATAAT
>CAZGIO010000130.1:4667-4982 GCA_964525975.1 uncultured bacterium | reverse complement strand
TCCGCATTTGGGGCATACATACTGTTCCCCCCGCAGATAACCGTGTTCGTCACATACGGAAAACGTCGGAGAGACTGTAAAATACGGTATCTTGTAATTATGCGCGACTTTCTTTATGAGTGATTTGACAGCCTGAGCGTCAGGTGTGTTCTCTCCCATAAACATATGCACCACCGTGCCGCCGTTATACATGGCCTGCAGTTCGTTCTGATTGTCCAGCACGTCAAACAGGTCATCGGAATATTTCACAGGCAGCTGAGATGAGTTGGTATAATAAGGTTCCTCTTTACCCTGTGTCAGAATATCCTTAAAGAG
>CAZGIO010000130.1:0-4657 GCA_964525975.1 uncultured bacterium | reverse complement strand
CTGTATGAGGTCCCCTCTGCAGGAGTAGCTTCCAGATTATATATATTGCCTGTCTCTTCCTGGTAATCTGATATCTTGTCTCTCATGAAGCCCAGGACACGCATGGCAAACTTCTTCCCCTCTGCATCTCCTATCTCTTTTCCCATAAAGTTCAAGACTGATTCGTTCATACCCACCAGCCCTATGGTGTTGAAATGGCCCTGCAGCCCTCCCAGATAACGTTTAGAGAAAGGCAGGAGCCCGTTTTCCATGTTTTTTGTCACGATCTTTCTCTTCAATTCCAGAGATTCTTTCGCCAGGTCCATGAGATATTCCAGACGTCCGAAATATTCTGTCTCCGAGGATGACAAATACCCTATCCTGGGAAGATTGATCGTCACCACGCCGATACTCCCTGTCTTCTCACCGCTGCCGAACAACCCCCCTGTCCTGCTTCTCAGTTCACGGAGGTCAAGCTGAAGCCTGCAGCACATGGAACGCACATCGCTTGGTTTCAGGGAACTGTTCACAAAATTCTGAAAATAGGGGATCCCGTATTTTGAAGTCATCTCGAAAAGCAGGTTTGAATTTTCCGATTCCCAGTTAAAATCCCTCGTGATATTATATGTGGGTATGGGGAAAGTGAAGATCCTCCCCTTTGAATCCCCTTCTATCATGACTTCAAGAAACGCCTTGTTTATCAGGTCCATCTCATCCTGAAACTCACCATATTTTTCATCCAGTATCTCTCCGCCCCATATCACGGACTCATCCCTCATGTCTTCGGGTACTGTCCAGTCCAGGGTTATATTTGTAAAGGGTGTCTGTCCGCCCCATCTTGAAGCGATATTCAGGTTGAACACAAAGGTCTGGATGGCCTGTTTTACACCATTGTAATCCAGACCGTCTTTTTTTACATAAGGAGCCAGATATGTATCAAAGGAGGAAAAAGCCTGTGCGCCCGCCCATTCGTTCTGCATGGTCCCAAGAAAGTTCACCATCTGCATGAGAGCCGAAGAAAAATGACGCGCCGCTCCTGATTCAACTTTTCCCGCTACTCCGTTAAATCCTTCGAACAGCAGCTGCTTCAGTGACCAGCCTGCGCAGTACCCCGCTATCCCCATGGACAGGTCGTGTATATGAAAATCCCCCTCTTTGTGGGCGGATGCGATCTCACTTGTATAGACTTTTTTCAGGGCGTAATTTGCGATGACACTGCCTGCGGTATGCATCAGAAGCCCTGAAAAAGAGTACCCTGAATTTGAGTTCTCATTGACCCGCCAGTCGCCTTTGCCTATATAACCGTCGATGGTGTTCTCCACATCCAGCAGCACTTTTTGAGCATCACGCATCACTTCCTGTTCTTTTCTGTATAGGATGTATGATTTTGCTGTCTTCGCGTGGCCGTTTTCGATGAGTGTCTTTTCAACGATATCCTGTATGTCTTCGACTGTGGGTATCTCTTTGTCAAAAGCCTCAGCAAGATTCATTATTACTTTTTCAGTAAGTGATTTAGCCAATGTCCTGTTATATCCCCCAACAGATTTGGCCGCTTTGAATATAGCCTCTTCGATCTTGACAGGATCGAACTCCGCCACTTCTCCGCTTCTCTTCCTGATGACCTCTAACATATTACCCCCCTTTAATTTAGCACAATATATAGTATGCCCCGCACATCTTTTATACAATATATAGCCGCTTTGGTTATTTGTCAAGGAGATGTATCAATTTTTACATTAAAAACAACTCTGTTGTCAAAAAGTGAATTATCATGTAAAATATTAATGAGGTTTAATATATGAGACTGAAAAAAGAACTTACATTTTTTGATGTTTTCAGCATTGCCGCGGGATCAATGATCAGTTCCGGGCTGTTTGTCCTTCCAGGGATCGCATACGCCAAAGCCGGACCCGCAGCTGTGCTGGCTTACTTTTTTGCAGGCATTCTCATGCTTCCCTCCATCTTTGTCCAATCAGAGCTTTCCACCGCCATGCCCAAAGCCGGAGGCACCTACTTCTATATCAACAGGATACTGGGCACACCAGTGGGTTTTATTGCCGGTTTTTCAAACTGGTTTTCCATTGCTTTTAAAAGCGCTTTCGCACTTATCGGCATGGGGGCTTTTGCTCTGCTGATCAACCCCCATTTCTCAGAGTTACACATCAAGCTTATCGCCTCTTTCTTTACAATATTTTTCATGGTTCTTAACCTGTTCAGCACTAAACATTCCGGGCGTTTTCAAAGCCTTCTTGTATCCCTTCTTCTTTTCATACTCTTCCTCTTCATCATACGGGGATACCCATCTACACACATGGAACATTTCCACTTTTTCTTAAGAAAAGGCTGGATCAACATCTTCACCACCAC
Source organism: uncultured bacterium (assembly GCA_964525975.1). Classification (GTDB taxonomy): domain Bacteria; phylum Macinerneyibacteriota; class Macinerneyibacteria; order Macinerneyibacteriales; family DSCS01; genus CAZJQC01. The sequence continues at coordinate 2,311 of CAZGIO010000130.1, read as the reverse complement.
AGGGATGGTATTCATATCATTTGGAGGACTTACAAAGATCGCGAGCATGGCGGAAGAGATCCATGATCCGGGAAAAAACCTTCCCCGGGCCATGTTCTGGGCTTTTTTTGTGGTCATCTCACTTTATGTCATCATCGTCGCAGTCATCATCGGGACACTGCCACATACCAGCCTCATAACCACCCTGACCCCTGTCTCATCCGCCGCAGGTGTCTTCGCCGGCAAAGCGGGCATCGTCATCACAGCGCTTTCAGCTCTCATGGCTTTTATCACCACGGCAAACGCCGGCATCATGTCAGCTGCACGCTCTCCCCTGGCCATGAGCAGAGACAGCCTTCTTCCCGGTTTCTTCGGTTCACTTTCAAGGAAATACGGCACTCCCTATGTGGGCATCATATCCACGGGAGCATTTATTCTCATTATCATAAATGCGCTGCACATCGAGGAGCTTGTCAAGGTCGCTTCCGCTTTCATGCTTCTTCTCTTCCTCCTTATCAACGTGTCTCTCATCGTCATACGTTATTCCAACCTCAGAAATTACCGCCCCACATATAAAGCTCCGCTGTTCCCCTACATCAATATTCCCGCTATTATCATATACGGCATCCTCATTGTCAAAATGGGCACCAAGACTCTCTTCATCATGTCCCTCTTTATCCTTTTTTCCGTAGTCTGGTACTTCATCTTCATACGGAAGCGCCAGTCCACTCAGTCCGCCTTTCTCAGCCTTGTCACAAAGGCCATCAACAAACAGCTTGTACATGAACCCGCGGCGGAACTTGAGGAAGAACTCCTCACCATACTCAAAGACCGCGATAATATTATAGAAGACCGTTTTGACCGCCTGATAAAGGGATCACTTATACTGGATCTGAAAGATGCGATGACCCGTGATGACTTTTTCCTTCTTCTTTCAGACCATGTGAGCAGCAGACTGGGTCTCAGCCGTGATGATATCTATAAAGCTTTTATCCAGCGTGAAGAGAGTTCTTCCACCAATATTGTCGACGGCATTGCCATACCCCATGTCATCCTCCCCGACAAAGACAAGTTCGAACTGGTCCTTGTCCGTTCTCAAAACGGCATACTCTGGACACCAGGCGCGCCGCCTGTCCATGCGGTATTTGCCATACTGGGCACAGAAGACGAGAGGAACTACCATCTCCGTGCGCTCATGGCCATAGCTCAGCTTGTCCAGAACAAATCATTCCTCAGCGGCTGGCTCCATGCGAAAGACTCTGAAGACATCCGCTGCAGTCTTCTTCTCATGCCCAGAAAGAGAGATGACTAAGTTCTCACTGTAAACAGCGTCTTATTCTGCTATAATCTTTTTGAAAGGAAATGCTCATGAAAGACTTATACGACTGCCATGTCCACCTTAACCTCCCTCAGTACAATGAGGTCCGAGACGAGGTCATCACAGAGTCACTTGAGGCTCTGGACTTCATGGTCAATGTGGGTTTTGATGAAAAAAGCTGTGAAGACTCGCTTGCCCTGGCTTACCGACATGAGAAGATATACGCAGCTCTGGGCATACACCCCACCAGCGCTTCTTCCTTCAACGCAGCCCTGGCCCAGCGCCTCGACAAGATGCTGCTCGAAGATAAAGCCATAGCCCTTGGCGAGATCGGTCTGGATTATTACTGGATGAAAGACAGTCCCGAGATACAGAAAGATGTCTTTTATCAGCAGATGTCCATAGCCGAAGGGCATAATCTTCCTGTCATCATACATGACAGAGATGCACATGATGACGTGATGGACATCCTCCTTGCTTTCAAAGGCAGAGTCCGCGGTATACTTCATTCATTTTCCGCAGATTCCCGATTTGCAAAAAAAGCTGCTGATCTGGGCTGGTTCTTTTCAGTCTCAGGACCTGTCACTTTTAAAAACCGTAAAAATGATACTCTTCGTGAAGCAGTGGCCTCGCTCCCTGTCGACCGCATCCTCATTGAGACCGATTCACCCTATCTTGCACCGCATCCCCTTCGCGGCACAGTAAACCGTCCGGCGAACGTGGAGATCATAGCATCCATGATCTGCGGACTCAAGGGGATGGAGATGGAAGAATTTCTTGGACGATCCAGGCTGAACGCAGCGTCCATACTGGGAATTTGAGAGCAGAACTGTAAGCCGAATTCTGTACGCTTGCGCGCGACAGCCATTTATCTGGGACTGATGTCACCATCAGCCTCATGCAACCTACCCGGAAGTATCAAGCGGGCCGCTCACTTCCCTATTTGGTCTTGCACCGGATGGGGTTTACCATGCCTTTCCCGTTACCGGGAAAGCGGTGGGCTCTTACCCCGCC
>CAZGIO010000129.1:3359-5082 GCA_964525975.1 uncultured bacterium | reverse complement strand
GTACATAAGTCCCGCCCGTCTAAAAGTTCTCAACATGCAGTCGTTTCCGCATTGTTTTTATTTTACCGGTCAGCGCCTTCACGGGCCGATACGGTGAGAAACAGGCGTTTCTTCTTTCTATGTGCTGAAATAATAACGTATTCACACCATCCGTCAAGATAAAAAAACGTATTTTTCTGATTTTTACAGCAAATAATGGATGTTTTCCATGAGAGCGGGGGTTATATCCGTGAGCGACCTGAGATTTCTGAGGCTGCGGGCTCCTTTACCCAGCACAGTGAACGGCACGGGGTTGCGTGTATGTCCCGGTTGTGTGAGGTCTTCGATGTTCCCGTGGTCGGAACAGATGATCACCGTGTGCTTCCTCATGTCGGTCTTATAGGCCAGGTGTTCTATGAGGCGCTCAAGGTTCTTCAGCACATGGAGGGCGAACTCCATATCCATGAGATGTCCCGCCTTGTCTGTCCTGAAGAACTCAAACAACACCAGGTCGTGCCTTCGGCCCAGGCCCATGAGGTTCTCCGCCGCTTTTTCAGGGGAGATCTTTTTCACAGAGAGGAGTTCCTCGTTGTCTGTATCATAGCCGAAACGTTTAAGCAGAGCCACACGCCTTCCGGAAAAGACTTCGCCGCTGGCCAGTGTCTCGTTTGTTATGTCATGGAAAACCGCTTTTCCCCCTGCTATTTTTTCAGGGCCTCTGACTTTCTTCTCCGTTGTGATGGTCATGAGCGTGGTCACCGAGAGAAACCGCTGTTTTGCCAGGAGTTCCAGGTCATCTGTTATATAACCGTTTGCGAACGTGGGATGTTTTCCCCCGTCCATGAGTTTTTTAAAGAGAGATTCTTTTTTTATGAGTCCTCCCAGCCTGGAGCCGGGAAAACCTTCTTTATGGGCGCCGAGAAAAGCCGCGGCATTATAGCCGGTGAAGATGGATGTCTGTCCCGTTGCGCTTTGAGGCACGCCGTCCACGCCCAGGCGGGCATCCATATAGACGGTGTTATCACGGAAGATCCTTTGAAAAAATGGAAAATCCCCAACATGGAGAGGATTGGAATCTTCTCTCCTCCCTATGCCCAGTCCGTCCACAAAAAACATGAATATCATGGTCTTTCTCCCAATGTAAAATAAAAGAACCCCCACAAGCCGCTGTCAGCGGACCTCAGGGGCAGCGCCTCCGCCATGGCATTGTCATCTATAAAGAGCAGCCTGCCGCCGTAGCGGGGATCAGCAACTATGAGCCCTCCGGGATATACGCCTGCAGCCAGGCTGAAATGTCCCGTGCGTGTGGTGACCGACGGCCATGGATACCAACCCATGAAGACAAGACGTCCTTTTTCCACCTCTTTTTTTATGCGCCTCACCACCTTCCGGCCCTGCGCCGCGGCTTCCGCGCGTCCCTTGTATTTAAAGGATGAAAATGCGTCCACCTTATACCCTGACTGCCTCAGCCCGCCGAGGATCTCGCCGCTGTAAGCGCCGCGCTTCACCCCTTTGAGCCCCAGAAGGTCATGGGCCTGGTCCTGAGTCACCGTCCTGCCCCTGGCTGAAAGCATCACCGCGAGGGAAGCTTCTCCGCAGTAGTCATATTTCTGCGTCTCAAACCCCTCCAGGTGAAGCAGGGCGGGGAAAAGCATGGAGACATATATGAAGAGACTTGCAATATTCATCGCTTTTTATATGACACAGCCGCGGAGGCCTGATTCACAGGCATGATCACGATCTC
>CAZGIO010000129.1:0-3349 GCA_964525975.1 uncultured bacterium | reverse complement strand
TTATCTGCACATGTTCCGGGCGCGCCGCCGCCCATACCACGCAGTCCGCTATGTCATTGCCGTTCAGTGGCACCAGCCCTTTATATACACTGTCCGCTTTTTCTCTGTCGCCGTGGAAACGGACCACGGAAAACTCTGTCTCCACCATGCCGGGGGAGATCTCTGTTACCCGCAGCGGCGTATCCACCAGATCCATGCGAAGTCCCTGGGACAGCGCGTGCACCGCGTGTTTCGTGGCGCAGTATACGTTCCCCCCGGGGTACGCCTCATGGCCGGCTATGGAACCCAGGTTTATCACATGTCCCTTGTTCCGTAACGCCATGCCCGGCACCAGAAGCTTGGTCATATAGAGGAGTCCTTTCACGTTGGTGTCGATCATCTCCTCCCAGTCGGAGACATCCCCCTCATGGAGCTTGTCCATGCCCCGGGAAAGTCCCGCGTTATTCACCAGTATGTCCACTCCCCGCCATTCTGGAGTAAGTGAGTCCACGGCGCGCCTGCATGCGGCGAGGTCGCTCACATCCAGCTCCAGAGTGAGGACGTTCACGCCATAATGGTCCTCCAGTTCTTCCTTGATGCTTTCCAGCCTTTCCAGTCGTCTGGCCGCCAGTATGAGATCCGCTTTTTGAGACGCGAACCTGTATGCGCACGCTTTGCCGATGCCGGCGCTGGCTCCTGTTATAAATACGATCTTTCCTTTTAATGAATCCATGGATTACCTCCCCGGGATTTATCTACATCATACTCCCTTGCAGGACCTTTTTCAAAGGAAAAGCCGGAGAAGGGTGGGATCCAGAGGATAAATATCCCCATTTTAACCTGATAAAGTTAAATTAATCCAAATATTCATCTTATACACTTGATTTTTTTTTGCCACGCTATATCATTGTTCAATGAGAAAGGATATCAAAATGAATAAAAAAGGTTTTACTCTTATAGAGCTTATGATCGTCATCGCGATCATCGGCATACTGAGCGCAATCGCCATACCCAATTTTTCCCGCATGAGGGAAAAGGCGTCCATCAACGCCACGGCCTCCACGCTTAAGTCCATACTGAAGGCCCTGGAGGCGTACGGCTCCTATGAGGCGGAGTTCACTTATCCGGAAAACGTCACAGACCTCATCACCTGCACGTCCACATATCTTGATATAAGGGAACTCAACGACACTTTGAGCGAACTGGGGTTTGAAGGCACCCATACGGGAAGATACACCATCGTGGGTAAAGTAAAGGCCATCAAGGTCGACACGTGGGCTTACTATACGGACACCATGAAAAGTCCCAGGTTTGTCTACACCCGCCCCTCTGTCGCCACATGGTTCACGTTCTGACCGTGGCGAACATACACAGGGGAGACTTATTGTGTTACTGGAAGTTACAGTCGTTTTCCATTGAGGAAAACGTTAACGGAGCGTAAAATGCTGTCTTGAAACAAGTTAAAACATTTACTTGCTTTTGGCACGTTTTATGCTAACATTATAAACTGAAAGGGAGGTGTTCTTATGAACAAAAAAGGTTTTACACTTATCGAACTCATGATCGTTATTGCCATCATCGGTATACTGGCAGCAATCGCCGTACCTAACTTCACAAAGGTGCGTGAAAAAGCCGCTGAAAAGGCCGCTGTTTCCACACTGCAGTCACTGGTACAGGCCATGGAATCATACGCTTCCATGGATTTCCCCGGGGATTATCCTGAGAATGTGACTGATCTGAAAGCCATTTCTGCCGAATACTTTGAGTGGACTGACCTCCAGGGCAACCTGGAAGACATCGGTTTTCAGGGCAACGGCAACGGCGCTTACACCATGTCAGGAAAGATCAAGGGTGTAAGAGGCGAAAAATGGGCACTTGTTATAGACATCGGAAAAACAGGCTCTATCGTTACAACTGACCCGGGTCTTTCTTCTACAGAAACTTTCTAAGAAAGATAAGTCTTGTATCAAGGCGTCCCTTTTATATGCGGACGCCTTTTTTTTTGGGAGGTAAAACATGATCCTTGCCCTGTTTGTCATAACGGGACTGCTGTTCGGTTCATTCTTCAATGTCCTCATATACAGGATCCCTAAAAACGAGTCCATAGCGTACCCCCCGTCACACTGCATGTCCTGCGGGAAAACCATAAAATGGTACATGAACATCCCTGTCTTCTCATACATCTTCCTGAAAGGGAAATGCGCATGGTGCGGCGCGAAGCTCTCGTTCCAGTATCCCCTGGTGGAGCTTTTCACCGCGGGGATCTTTGCCGCGGGATATCTTTTTTACGGTCTAACGTTTATGACACTGGACTTTATCCTTTTTCTTTCAGCGCTGCTCATCATCACAGTGACGGACTTCAACGAGTTCATCATACCGTGGGAAGTGCTCGTGCTGCCCTTCGCCTGGCGCATCTTTTTTAACATCAGGCTTGGCATCATCGGGGAACGCGCCGCGGCATTCGCTCTCTTCTTCGGCCTCATATGGCTCATCGGGTTCATCGGCGAAAAGGTCTACAAAAAAGAGGTCATGGGAGGCGGCGATGTGTACTACATGGGGTTTCTGGCGTTTTTCACAGGACTGAAGGAAGGGGTGCTCCTGCTGCTTATCGCGGCGCTGTCCGCCTCCATAATCGGCTACACTTACGCAGCGATTAAAAGAAAAAGTCCCAGAGAGACCATGCTTCCCTTCGGCCCGTTCCTTTCACTGGGAGGACTCATAGCCTATTTATGGGGCAGCGGCATCATGGAATGGTATATGGGACTCATGAGGAGGGGCTATTAACTCACGTCTTATTACAGTGACAGCGGTGCTTATCACCCTGCTCACGGCACTCTACATCCTGGCGTGGGCCTACCCCGCGTCCTGCGAAGTCCGCCTTGAAAAAAGGACCCTTGCGCTTAAACGGGAGATGGAGCTGCTGAAAAAAGGGATAGAAGCCCACAGGATCATCTACGGTGAATATCCCGCTCCCCCCCTGGGGGAATCCTTGTCCAGGATGAAGGGTTATGAGACCCCCGAAGCCGCAAGCTCCTGCACATACAAAGCCACGGCCCGCTCCTACACACTGAGAGCGGAAGTGAAAATACGGAAAAAGAACACATTGTTCACCAGCGACACCGTCCCCTCCATAACAATCCTGAACCGTTAAACTCACTCTACCTGCAAAGCCCCCTTCACAATCACCCAAACCACTTGACTTTTCCCCGGTCAAAACTATACTTAAAACCAGTTACCGCAAAGGAGATGTAATGGTCAGATATCTGGAAATCAGGCTCAAGGACCCCCGTGAAGATTTCAGGGGAAAAGCTCTCGTGGAAAAGATCCGAAAATATCTGGGTTTCGACCCCGGCGCTGTGTTCACAGGGCG
>CAZGIO010000128.1:0-5085 GCA_964525975.1 uncultured bacterium | reverse complement strand
CCTTTTTTCCTCAAGAATATCCAGAAGTGCCTCGATGGAAGAGACCCTGGCCGCGCTCAACAGGTCCGCATACTGTCTCATGGTCTCTCCGCTGCTGTTTTGGGCGATGAGATCCCCTGTCTCCTTAAGCATGGTCCGCTGCCTCTTTTCATCCCTCTGATCATGAAGATCGATCTTCATGATATCCAGCGTTAGATGGCCGTTTTCTCCCACAAGGAGGGAGGAAAATTTCAGGTCATAAAGATACTTTCCCTTGCCGTGAAGATAAAAAAGCAGCTCGAGATACTCATTTATCAGTGTCTTCCACTGTTCTTCACTCAACTGATGCTGATTGATATAAATCCCCAGGGGCACGAAGCCTGAATACTCGCTGATGAGCACGTGATATCCCGAGTAAGTGAGGTTTCCATCCACCATCCAGATCTTTTCAAGATTATAATACTCAAGTATAGAGGGATGTTCCAGCGCTATGGAATCCTTATGCCTTTTCACTACTTCACTTCTGCCGTCCCCATACATGTCGAAGATCCGGAGCAGGATGTTTTTATTTTTGAAATTATCTTTTGCCATATAGAAAGAGATCCCGCTCTGCTCATAAAGACGCTTCACCAGCTGGTATCTGTCATTGATGATCTTCATAATCACCTCGCTTATAATGCAAGCCTGTAAACATTTGCAATATCGTTAAAATCAAGTTTTGCCATGGCCCCTGAAGGGCCGTATGATTCGATGATACTGTCTGCCATCTCCTCAGGGTCCAGATGAGCGCAGCCCAGCTCAGAGAGGCTCACCGGCATCCCCCATGATCTGAAATATTCTTTCATATGCTCGGAAAACCGTTCTATCTTCCTCTCCTCACTATCCCACAGAAGCTGTCCAAGCCGTCTGAACCGCCATAGGTTCTCATCACTGGAGAGATATGCCATCCATGCGGGATATACAGCGGACATGCAGGGGCCCATGCTTGTCTTATGCCTGAGAAATATCTCTCTGGCCATGAGGACCGCTGTCTTCTCATCATCGCGTTTTCCTCCGGGAAACCCTAAGCCGTTATATAATGATATGGTCATAAGTTCCCCCAGCGCCGTACTGTCATGGTAATCTGACTTAAGCCGCAACGCAATGCCCTTCACCGAGCGAATAAGTCCTTCCAGGATATGGGTCTCTGTGATTGAAAGAGGCTGCGCTGAAAAATATGAGACAAGCAGATGTCCGAAAAGTTCGGTCAGAGCGGACATAATATCAGTCTTCCTGTATTCACCGGCATAGGCGGTATCCATGATAAAAAACTTTGGTTTCAGCTGTTGAGACTGTATCTGTACTGATCTCACCGCTGCGGTATCATAGACAACAGATTCACCGCTGAACTCTGAACCCCTGGGCACACCGTTGAAAACAGCGGCTACAGGGACAGCCCGCGTCACCGTCTCCATCCCCCGGGAAGGATATCCCGTTCCGTGTGATGAGATGATCCCCGATGAAACAGCCTGTGCAGTGGCCAGAAGTGCTCCGTCACCCAGGGCTATGATCATTGACGGATCCGAGGCTTTTAACGCCCGGACGCCTTCTTTCACAGTGGAAAGTTCTTCTGTCTTGTCGTTGCATGAAAATTCGCTGTATGTGATGGAATATTTTTCCAGTTCCCTCAGCATATCTGAATAGAGGATGCTCCGCTTGGCTTTTAGGGCTGAATATACGATCATCACACTGCTTCCGTATTTAGCAGCTTCCTTGCCGACATTCCGCAACTGTCCGTTTCCGAAATAGGATCTTGTGGGTATATTCAGCTGAAATTCCTCCATAAACACTCCTTTATCTACTATAACCGCTATGTCTGAAAAATCAAACAATATAGTACCCCCTGTCCCCCCTTTCTTTCCTCTTGAAAAACAGCCTCTTCCCCTTATAATGTCTTCATGAAGACACGTGTTCTTATTCTCATCATACTGATACTCACCGCATGCGGAAGGAAAGAGCTTTTCTCTGATTTCAAAGACATCATTGACAAGACTTCTCTTCAGGATAACATCATAAAGGACATACGCGGCCTTATCAATGATACCACTGACGGCCGAAAACCCGGCACAAGGGGTTATGATATCGCCGCTGAATATATTGCCTCTGAGTTCAACAGAGCAGGACTTCAATCCCCTGATTTTATAGAGAACTTCTACCAGTATTTTTCTTTTGAATCCGTATATATTACCAGCACACCTGAACTGCGCATAGGCAGGACAGACCTCCTGCACGGCAGAGATTTTGTCACCCTTAACATCTCAACGGGAGGGACAGTCACTAAGGGAAAAGCTGTTTTCGTAGGCTACGGTCTTGCTGAGCAAAGCACATCCTCAAACGATTACCTTTATAATAATGTCAGCGGCAAGATCGCCGTTATGTTCAAAGACATACCCGCTGAGACGCTGAGACGTTACCCCCAGTATAAAAACAGTGCCTATCGATCATATATTGCTAAAAATCACGGCGCTAAAGGTGTCATATATGTGGATACAGAAAATTTTCTGGCTAAAGAGACTGAAAACGAGGCTTATATCCCTGAAATAGTGAATATTGAAAGTTTCCCCCAGGTTGTCATCGGCGTTCGCACACTGGGTATACTTCTGGAAAAGGAAGGCATCGACCTTCTGTCTGCAAAAGCGGACATCGACCGTTCACACGACCCCTATCCCATGGATTTTGATTCCGCCATTACTATAAACGTACCCGCCGAAAAGGCCTCAAGAAGGACCATGAACATCATGGGGTACATACCTGCTGACAGCGACGTAAAAGAACCTGAGAACATCATATTCGCCGCTAACCTTGATTCTCTCGGTTCCCAGGGCGATGTGGTCTACAGAGGGGCGGTATTCAACTGTTCCGGCACCGTCACCCTGCTGAACCTTGCAAGGACCATTGCCGCCAACAGGATGGACGGGTATAAGGCCAATATATGGTTTGTCGCCTTATCCGGTTCCGAAGAGGGACTTAAAGGCGCCTATCAGCTCTATGACACTCTTGAGTTCGACAGCTTCAACACAGCTGCATTCATATCACTATACGGCACAGGTGCTTCCGACAGGATCCTTGAGGTTGGAGGGGGACTTGATCATCCCGAGCTTTTCGAAGCATTTTCCAACAGCAACGCCGATTTCGGTCTTGACATGTATCTCACAGTCTCGCATGGTGCATTCAGCGAGGGCCAGATTTTTTCATCTGCGCAGATCCCTTCCCTTTTTCTTTACGGAAAAAGACACGGCATAAAAAACCGAGCTTCTGACACAGCTGACAAGATCTCCATAAAAGGCATTGAAAACTCTGTCAGGCTCCTTTTCCTCGCCACCAGGCATATCGTCTATAAATAGATCTCATCTGCAGCGCTATCAACATGACCATATACCAGACTGCCACCCATTGCCATCCCGGTTTCCACTCTATCATGTACCTGCTGTCGTTAAATAACTCAAGATAGAACTTAAATGCTGTGATGATCTCTTCCGAGACCCATACCACCCCTTCCGCCATAAAGGCAGGCATTGGAAACAGCATTATAAGTCCGAGGCCTACCAGGGGAAATATAAATAACAGCGCAAATATATTCAGCAGAGGCGAGAGCAGATTATACTGCCCAAAATAATGGAAAAGCAGCGGAAGCACCCCTGCCTGTGCCGCTGTGGTCACAGCGAAGGCCTTCGCCGGATAAGTACTCAGCTTCCTTACTATCCCAAGGGAGAGCATGATAAAAAGCGTGGCAGTCATGCTGAGCCAGAAACCCGCTCTCCGGATATATGCCGGATATAAGAAAACCATTACAGCCCCTGCAACGGCCCAGACATTGAGCGCATATGAGGGCTTTTTCATAAGCTTCCCAAAGATATAAAGGACAGCCATGATATAAGCACGTACTGCAGACACATAAAAATCAGTTAGTATAAGATAGAGCGTCATTATTCCCGCAAGTATCCAGAGCCTGATATTGTACGGCACCTTCTTCAGTACCATGCTGAACAGAGAGAATACGATCCCGAAATGAAGTCCGCTTATTGCTATGAGATGATAGCTGCCTGTAGTTGAAAATATCTCCTTCATGTCAGCGGAGAGAAAATCCCGCCTCCCTGTTGAAACGGCTTTCATGATCCCGTAAGCCTCACCATCTTTAAAATAGACGGCTTTTCTAACAAAATAACGGGTCAGATCCGGGAGGTTCTCAGGCAACGCCCCCTCATGACAGATAAATAATGCTGCGGAGGCGAAAAACAGCGCCAGGGAAAAGAAGAATATGCTCATATGACGGTTTTTTACCAGACAGGCCATCAGGACAGCTTCTACTGACGCCGCAAGAGATAACGGGAAATTGCCATTCCCCCGGAATACAAAAAAAGCCGCGGCAGAAGCCGCGGCAAATATAAACATTGAATCATATGTCCTGGGCAGCGCACAGGTACCCGGTGCGTCTCCCCTTATTCCAGGATAATACGCCTTCCGTCCTTGTCGCACCTGTAAGCCACATCCTCGCGAACATAGGCGCTCTGCGCCCTTCGTGTAGGTATCTTAACGTTATACCAGAGGAGCCCTTCGCCTTCCACCATATCACGCTTTTTAAGCTCCATCACTTCCCCCACATACATGGGCTGTTTATGTTTTACAGAAGTCATTGACGGGTCATATCTCAAAAAGACAGCGTTTCCATTTGCCAGTATCGTTACTTCCGGATGAGCGGCATCCGCATCTATCCTTACATAAAATCTGGGTCTAAGGAAAGTATCGTAAACGATCAGCGCCGCAGTAGATATAAGAAGTATGATTATGATCGTCGTGATGATGTTGGTCCTCTGCCTTTTCTGACGCTTAAGATAAGTCATTCTCGCAGCCTTTCTCCGCTGCACATCGATCCTCTTTCTTGACTTGTCTCTCTGTGTGTCGAAGACCGTGTTCACGTCCTCTATCCTTATATTCCACCCCATGCTCTCAAACTGTTCTCCAAGGTTCTGAGCTTCTTCCTGGTTTTTCACCCGCAGTTTGACAACAGGCTGTGTTGCACCAACAGCTGCCGGCCTCGAAGCAGCCATTACCGAAGGTAAAGCAGTT
>CAZGIO010000127.1:0-5182 GCA_964525975.1 uncultured bacterium | reverse complement strand
CCTGCTCCAGTTTTGGTACAAGGGCTATGCCGATCTTGCGTGAAATCTGTGATAATATAAGAGACGTGTCGCGGAGGACATTGTCCAGCTCGTTGATCCTCGACCTGTAACTGTCCTTTATCTTCGCTTTTTCCCTGAGAGTCAGGTCCTGGAGCCTCATCATGTTGTCCACATAGAACCTGTACCCTTTGTCAGAAGGAATGCGCCCCGCTGAAACATGAGGCTGATATATATAACCTTTATCCTCAAGATCCGCCATGACATTGCGTATGGAAGCCGGAGAAAGTTCCATGCCTTTTACACGTGAAAGACTGCGGGAACTCACCGGTTTGCCCGAATCGATATATTCATTTATTATACAGTTTAATATCTTTTTTTCTCTGTCACTCAACATATTAGCACTCACCTTGCCTGACTGCTAATAATCTACCATACAGGCCTTTTGTTGTCAAGAGATAATAAGAGACATGGCTGCCACAAGTTTAAGCTGCAGCGCCTTGAGAGCATTCCCTCTGTGGCTTATGCTGTTTTTTTCTTCATCACTCATCTCAGCCATGGTCCTCTCCGTGCCCTCGACCTGAAAAAGGGGATCGTATCCGAATCCATGGTCCCCCCGCTTTTCTGTGAGTATGGTACCCCTGCAGATACCCTCAGCGCTCAGCGCCATGCCGCAGGGAAAATATATCACAGCTGAGGTCCTGAATTGGGCGCCTCGTCTCTCCATGGGGACATCTTCAAGCTCGCTGAGCAGCTTTCTGTTATTTGCATCATAATCTTTTTCCGCGCCTGAGTAACGGGCGGAATATACACCTGGAGCGCCGGCTAAGGCATGCACTTCAAGGCCGGAATCATCAGCCAGTACAGCCCTGTTCATCTCAAGAGCCGTTGTCTTCGCTTTTTTCAGCGCATTGCCGTAAAAAGTCTCTTTGTCCTCTTCCACATCGATGATGTCCTGTATCTCCAGGAGTTTTATTCCCGGAATATCGAATATGCGTTTTATCTCCCGTATCTTATCCCTGTTGCGGGACCCGATAATGATCTCAGACCACATATTCAAAGATCACTTTTTTCTGCAGTTCAGTAATTTCGTTTATCCCCGCTGCAGCAAGATCCAGCAGCTCGTCAAGTTTTTTTCTTTCAAAGGGTTCTTTCTCCGCCGTCCCCTGTATTTCAACGATCCCTCCCGAAGAGGTCATCACAACATTCATATCCGTATCCGCAGAGGAATCTTCGCTGTAACAGAGGTCAAGCATTGGGACTCCGTTTATGATACCCACGCTTACAGCTGCCAAAAATGAATTCAGAGGTATTTCTCTGATTTTCTTGTTTTTCTGGAGACGGTTGAATGCAAGATAAAGAGATACGTATGCAGCTGTGATCGAAGCGACCCTTGTCCCTCCGTCTGCCTGTATCACATCACAATCTATCCAGATCGTCCTTTCACCGAACCCCTTCATCTCCGTGGCGCTCCGCAGGCATCTTCCTATGAGACGCTGTATCTCCACGGTCCTGCCTCCCTGCTTTCCACGTGAACTTTCCCTGTTCATGCGTATGTTAGTGGATCTCGGCAGCATGCCGTATTCCGCCGTTATCCAGCCGGAGCCGCTTCCCTTCAGGAACTGGGGCACTTTTTCCTCCACTGTGGCTGTAGTTATCACTTTTGTATTTCCCCACTTAATAAAAGCGGAACCTTCGGCATGTTCCATAAAACCGGGTATGATCTCCACAGGCCTCAACTCATTGTTCTTTCTTCCGTCTTCTCTCATCATTCCTCCGAAAGCGTTATCACTTTTATGTTATTATTTGTGTATATACATATTTCCGACGCGATCTCCAGTGATCTTCTTACTATTTCCTCTGCGCTCATATCGCTGTTGCGGTAAAGCGCCGTCGCCGCGGCCAGTGCAAAATTACCCCCTGACCCTATGGCCAGGATACCGTTCTCATCCTCGATCACCTCGCCGTTTCCCGACAATAGAAAAGATTCCTTCGCATCAGCTACTATCATTAGAGCTTCAAGTCTTCTTAAATATTTATCTGTTCTCCATTCTTTTGCCAGTTCCACACTTGCCCGTCTAAGATTGTTCTTATATGAGTTCAATTTGGCTGTAAATTTCTCCACAAGCGCAAACGCGTCTGCAACACTCCCTGCGAAACCCGCAAGTACATTGTCATTGATCTGCCTGATCTTCACGGCGGTACTTTTTACCTGTGCGTTTCCCATGGTCACCTGGCCGTCTCCGCCCAGAGCTGTCACGCCGTCTTTTCTGACCATGAGTATAGTCGTCGCTTTGAATGAATCCATATTACTCTCCTTTATTTCCATTTTCCGCCCTGGGGTGGCACTGCCTGTACACATGCTGCAGTTTTTCCATTGTCACATGTGTATAGATCTGCGTCGTCGACAGCGATTCGTGCCCCAGGAGTTCCTGGACGCTCCTCAGATCAGCCCCGTTTTCCAGCAGGTGCGTGGCAAAACTGTGTCTGATCTTATGGGGTGATATGCGTTTTGTTATCGCCGCCTTTTTCACACAGCTGTCCACTATACGGCGCACATCCCTTTCATGAAGCCTGTTACCGTTTACACTCAAAAATAGTCCTTCGTCTCCCTCTGGACGAGCGTACAAAGAGCCCTCCATGAGATCTCCGGCGGTCTTGGTGAATGGTATAACCCTCTCCTTGCCCCCTTTGCCAGAGACTTTCAACCTCCTGCTTCTCATATCCACGTCACGAACCATGAGGGAGACAAGCTCGCCGACTCTTATGCCCGTGGCATATAAAAGTTCGAGTATCGCTCTGTCACGTTTATCTTTAAGGCTCTCTCCGCCCAGACATCCAAGGAGTTCTTTCATCTCTTCCGCAGTGAGAAACTGCGGAAGTCTTCTGTTTCTCCGCGCCGACTTTACTTCAGAGGCGGGATTTTCCTGAACCATCCCCTCCCGCAGAAGAAAACGGAAAAACCTTCTCAACGCAGAAAGTTTTCTGTTTATTGTGGTCCTTTCCCTGTCATTGTCATAAAGATATTCCACATATCTGCGTACATCATCACTGATGATATCCTTATAATCTTTTTGAGTCAGTGAAAAAAACTCTTCTATGTCATTCTCATATGATGTCAGTGTATGGGGCGAATAACTTCTTTCAGTGTCGCAATATCTTATAAAATCGTTTACAACCTCTTTATTCTTCCCTGACATAACCGCATTCTTTCGAAGAGCAGACTGTTTTACGCCCTTTCATCACCATATAAGAACCGCACACGGGACAGTTTTCTCCCACAGGCATGTTCCAGTCCACGAAATCGCAATCGGGGTATCTGTCGCATCCATAAAAGTATCTTCCCCTCTTGCTCCTTTTTTTGATTACATGCCCTTTACCGCATTTGGGACAGGTGACGCCTATCTTCTCATGAGCTTTTTTTGTATATCTGCACTCCGGATAATTTGAACATGCGATAAACTCACCATACCGTCCCCGTTTCTTGATCAGCGGTGATCCGCATTCCGGGCATTCTCCCTGGATCTCCTCTTCGGGTTTTACAGGTACCGGTTTCCCCTCCTCGATCCTGAAGTCCATTGTGTTTTTACAGTCAGGATACCCGCTGCAGGCCAGGAAACGGCCGTTCCTCCCCCACCTGATGACCATTGGGCTGCCGCACTTGTCGCATTTTATATCGGTTTTTTCTATCACATCCTGTTTAAGTGACGGGATGTCAGTCTCAGCCTTATCCACCCACTGCCTCATATCCTCATAAAAATCGGAAAGCACTTTTTTATGCTCTTTTTCCCCGTTTTCTATGAGGTCCAGGTCTTTTTCCATGTTCCCGGTGAACTCATAGTCCACAATATGGGGAAACATCTTTTCCATAAGGCTGTTTACAATATTTCCAAGCCGGCTGCATATCAATTTTTTTGATTCACGACCCACATACTGCCTGTTGATCAGCACCGATATGATCTGAGCGTAAGTGGAAGGCCGTCCGATCCCCAGCGCCTCGAGTTTTTTTACAAGTGACGCATCTGTATAAAATGGAGGAGGTTGTGTCTCTTTTTCAACATCTTCGATCTTGTCGCACGACGCCTCTTCCCCTTTTTTAAACCCGGCCACATCCATATCTTTTTCCTGAGCGCCGTTTCTTTGATATATCCTCTCACATCCGTCAAAAACCATAACCGCCCCGGAAGCCTCAAAAAGATGAGCCCCGTTTATTAGACGCAGCTGCGTCGAATCGTAAGCTGCGGGAGTCATCTGTGACGCCACAAAACGTTTCCATATGAGGCTGTAAAGCTTAAACATATCCTTTTCGAGGATATCCACCAGTGATTCCGGTGTCCTCATAACAGACGTGGGACGGATAGCCTCATGAGCATCCTGTATCTTGGACCCTTTCTTTTTAGAATAAAAATTGGGTTTGGCCGGTAAATATTTCTCCCCGATCTTTCCCTTAATATAGCTTCGCACTTCCTCAAGGGCCACGGCGGATACTCTGTATGAATCTGTTCTCATATATGTTATAAGTCCCGTCTGCCCCTCTGGAAGAGAAACACCTTCATAAAGTTTCTGAGCCAGCATCATGGTCTTTTTCGCCGAATATCCCAGTCTGTTATATGCATCCTGCTGCAGCGTGCTTGTGATAAACGGCGCGAAAGCTTTCCTGTCCTTCTGTTTCCTGATGATATCCTCGACAACGAAAGTGCCCCTCTTAAGTTCACCCAGTATTTCCCCAAGAGTCTCCTCGCTGCCGATATAGCTCTTTTTACCATTGCTCTTTATCAGCTTCGCCTTTATACCGCCAAAATGCCCGAATATTTCCCAGTATTTTTCACGTTGAAAACCGTCTATCTCCTTCTGGCGGGTGGCGATAAGACGCAGAGCAGCAGACTGGACACGCCCCGCTGAAAGCCCCTTATACATGATCTTCCAGAGTATCGGACTGATTATGTAACCCACGATACGGTCAAGGATACGCCTTGTCTGCTGTGAATAAAACATGTCCATATCTATGTCCGACAATTCTTCAAGGGCCTGCTCAATACCCGATTTTGTTATCTCATTGAACCGTGCCCTGTGTATCTCCACAGTCCCGTCATCTATCTTCCGGCGTATATGATATGCGATGGCTTCCCCTTCACGGTCCGGGTCAGTTGCAAGTATGACCTTTCCCGCTTTCTTTGCCCGCTTT
>CAZGIO010000126.1:0-5242 GCA_964525975.1 uncultured bacterium | reverse complement strand
AGCGGTGGCATAGCAACTCCCATTTTTTTTGTGGGCGCGACCGCGGGAGCCGCATACGCACAGCTGTGGGGGTTGAATATCGCACCGTTTGCAGCTATCGGTTTTGTCAGTCTGCTTGGCGGTGCGGCAAATACACCTATTGCAGCCAGTATCATGGCTGTTGAACTATTCGGTTCAGATATCGCTCCTTATGCCATGATCGCCTGTCTTATCAGCTTCATGGTGACGGGACACAGGTCCGTATATCCCAGCCAGATACTGGCCATGAAAAAGACCAGGGCGGTCAAGGTCGAGACCGGCAGAGTGGTAGACGACCTGGTGGTGGAGTTTGAACCGGGAAGAAGTGTTCCCGATAAATGGAAAAGACCTTTTTCAGGAAAGAAGGACAAGTCTAAAAAAAGAGACGGAGAACAATGAAATGTTTTGAAATATACGTCTCGGCATGTATTATATATAAAAGCGAAAATCAGCATCGTGAGATGCTGCGCGGCAAGGAGGAATCATGATAATTGTTACAGGCGGCGCGGGCTTTATAGGCAGCAACCTGGTAAAGGGGCTTAATGAAGCCGGCGAAGATAAGATATTGATCGTTGACGATATGACAGACGGAAATAAAAGCAGAAATCTCAATGCGCTCAATTTTATCGACCTTGTGCATAAAGATGATTTTATCCGGGATCCCGGCAAGTATACCGACGGCAGCGTGAATACGGTGTTTCATGAAGGTGCCTGTACTGATACCATGGAGTATAACGGGAAATATATGCTGGAGACAAACTATGAATACAGCAAGACCCTCCTTGGACATTGTTTAAACAAAGGTATCAGGCTCATATATGCCTCTTCAGCTTCCGTATACGGCAATGGAGACAACGGTTTTGTTGAAGATCCCGCTAATGAAGATCCCCTGAATGTCTATGCATTTTCAAAATATCTTTTTGACAGGCATGTCCGACGTCTTTATAAAGAGGGCCATCGGACTCAGATCACCGGATTGCGCTATTATAACGTCTATGGACAGCAGGAGAACCATAAGGGACGCATGGCGTCAACCGCATACCATTTCTATCATCAGCTGAAAGAGACAGGGGCGGCCAGGCTGTTTGAGGGGAGCGAGACGTTCCTGCGTGATTTCATCTATGTGGGTGACGTGGTCAAAGTGAATCTTTTTTTCTATGAGAATCCCGGCATCAGCGGAATATTCAACTGCGGAACAGGCAAAGCTGAAAGCTTTATCGCCATCGCGGATACCATGATAAAATCACTGGGCAGCGGGAAAAAAGAGACCACGCCGTTTCCGGAACGGCTCAAGGGAAAATATCAGAAATATACATGCGCGGACCTGACCAATCTCAGAAACGCCGGATATACAGAAAAGTTCCGCTCAGTGGCCCAGGGCGCCGCTGAATATTTCACCTATCTGGATGACTCAGAAGGTTTTATACCGGTATCCCGGAGGTCATAAGATGAGACTCTTCATGTCTGTAGACCTGGAAGGCTTCGCCGGAATCTCGTTCTGGCATGAAGCGGAAGCAGGATCCCCTGCGGCGGCCAGGGGCATAGAAGCGGCTAATATTCAGCTGGGCATGATGTGCAAGGCTTTGAAAAAAAGATATGCTGACCTTGAAGTCATAACTGTCTGTGATTCCCATTCCATGGGAACAAATATATACTGGAGTGAACTGCCTGAATATGCGGAACTTATACGGGGGTTTCCACGCAGGTATTATATGATGGAAGGACTGGATGAAAGTTATGACGGAGTGGTCTTTGCCGGTTACCACGCGGGAGCGGGGCGTCGGGGAAATATGGACCATACATATTCAGCCAGCCTGATACACAGGATCTCCGTCAACGGCAGAGAAGTGAATGAGATGGAGATAAACAGCCTCCTGGCGGGAGAGTTCGGTGTTCCTGTGATCATGGCTGCCGGAGGAGACCTTTTTGTAAAGGAAGCACTGGATTTTGACAGCGGGATAACCGGCTGCGTATTAAAAGAGGAATATGGGAAATATTAAGGAAACTCTTATTCCATGTCCAGGACAGCAGACATCATAAGAGGAGCCGCAGATGGACTGAAAAGCCCGGATAAATACAACGTGCACAGAGTAAAAGGCCCCCTTGAACTTGATGTGGAATTCAGGGATACTGTCTTTGCAGAAATCGCTTCTCTGATACCCGGTTCCAGAAGGAAACTCAGAAATGTGCAAATATCCTGCGGAAGCGCTGCAGAGATGTATGAAATATTAATGCTTATGGTCTTTGCCGCCGGCAAAGCAGTGCAGATTCGATGAAAGGAGTCGCAGATGGAGACAGGTAAATTCATGGTCAACATGCTGAAACTTACATCAGGATGTACGGAACCCGCTGCAGTGGCTTTGAATGGAGCGTATGCAGGTAAATATATGGAACGGGATATCCCGGAATATTTTGAGCTTGTTATCGATGAGCTTACATATAAAAATGCGTTTAATGCGGGGATACCCTATGGAAAAGACAAAAGAGGCGCCATGTGGGCCGCGTTTCTGGGTTATGCAGCCGCCGCTCCGGACAAGAGCCTTGAAGTCTTTACTGTGCTGAATGATGATATGCACTCTGTGGCTGAGACTATACATGAAAAGACACGGTTTGATATCAGAGTAGTGGAAAAGGAAGGGCTCTATGTGTCCATTGAAGCCCGTACCACAAAGAGGAATGTAAGGGTCACCACAGAGAGAGAACATACCAATATAACAGAGCTTATAGTGGACGGTGAAAGAGTAGAGATCGTCGGAGGCCTGGAAAAGAGCGGTTCCGCATGCGATAACATTGAACGTTGTTACAACACTGAGTCATGGAGCGGGATCGTCAGTGAGATGTATAGCGATCCTGAAGTAAAAGCAGTCATCCAAAAGGGCATTGAAGTGAATATCAATGCCGCTGAATGGGGGCTGCGGTATGATAAAAGCGCTGATGATTACGGCGTAGCCGGCGCGATATACGCCCGGATGAGCGGTGATCCCATCGCTGTGATGAGTGTGGCTGGTTCCGGAAATAAAGGGCTTGCATCCATCATTCCTGCATACCGATATGCCGTTGAACGGGGCTGTTCCCCTGAAAAGGCGGAAAAATCAGCGCTGCTTTCAGCTTTTGTGACTGCCCTTGTCACACATAAATTCGGCTCTGTCTCATCTGTCTGCGGTGTGGTCTACAGCGCGGGGACAGGAGTGCTTGCGGGCATGATGTACGCGGATGATGAACTGGACGCCTTTGAAGGAGCATTCAGGAACTACGCTTCCTCTGTGGGAGGTATTTTCTGCGACGGGGCGAAAGGCAGCTGCGCGCTCAAAGGTTCTTCGGCTGTGATCATGGCCCGGCGCTCAAGGGAACTTATGGAATCAGGCTTTGAAGTGGATGAGATGGACGGATATCTCGGAGACACATTTAAATGTACACTGGAAAACCTTATAAAATATAATGAACATTTCGCGCGTTTTGATAAAAGTACCATCGGAATATTACAGGATAAAGCATAAAAAGGAGGATGTTATGACAGGATTGTATACTAAATATATGGGGCTTCACCTGAAGAGCCCTGTGATCGTGGCAAGCAGTGATTTTACAAGAGATGCCGGTCATGTTAAAGAGTGTCAGGAACATGGTGCGGGAGCCGTTGTCCTGAAGTCCATCTTTCAGGAGGAGTTCATAGCTAAAAGCCTCAGGATGGAAATGGAATCTTCTTACCCCGCTTATTCGGAAGCATATGATTATCTGGAAAACATGGTAGCCGACCAGGGGCAGAACGAATATCTTCAGCTGGTATCCGACGCTTCTCAGGCGGTGTCGATCCCTGTGATAGCAAGTATCAACGCCGTGTCCTCAGAAGGATGGCTCGAATACGCCAAGAACGTCGAAAATGCCGGAGCGGCAGCCCTCGAATTGAACATAGCGATTCTCCCTTCCTCACGGAAACAGACTTCCGAAGAGATAGAGAAAGAGTATCTTAACATACTTAAAAAAGTCAAAAAAGAGGTGACTATCCCCGTGGCTATGAAAATTGGCCCCTATTTTACATCTGTCTACAGGATCGCAGATAAACTTGACGCCGCAGGGGCGGATGCTCTGGTACTTTTCAACAGGTTTTATCAGTTTGACATCGATGTGGATAAAAAAGAGATACAGGCAGGGCAGATGCTCAGCTCAAGCGGCGAGATGTCAAACACATTGCGCTGGGTAGCCATGCTGTCCGGAAACCTCGACTGCAGCATAGCCGCAACAACAGGGATTCACACAGGAGAAGATGTGGTAAAACAGCTGCTCGCTGGAGCTGATACTGTGCAGATGTGCTCATCTTTTTATAAAAACGGCCTGAAACATATAAAAGCAGTAAATGAATACCTCCTCTCATGGATGGAGCGTCATTCATACGGCAAGGTCGATGAGTTCAGAGGGAGCCTCAGCAAAAGCAGAAGCGATTATCCCGCTGAATATGAGCGTATACAGTTCATGAAAGCCATACATGAAAACGGCAAAGGCTGATAATAATTCCGGCCAGCACGCTGTTTTTTTTCATAACAGGCTGAAGAAGCAGTTTAAAGCTCTTGCCCCCAGAGCCTCGGCTATGAAGATCGACTGCTACAGGCTCTATAACAGGGATATACCCGAAGTGCCTTTGACAGTGGATATCTATGGAGAGTATGTACGCCTGAATGATTTCAGGCATGAACAGGACGATGTCCAATGGGCTGAAGAAATGGCCCGCATCGTCTCTCAAGTCACAGGCATACCGGAAGAGAAGACATTTATAAAATCCCGTTATTCCAGAGCCAGGGGGCAGTACGGATCAGGCGACAAAGGCGTTACCACACTGGTCCATGAGCAGGGACTTAAGTTTGAAGTCAATCTGAGTGATTATGCGGATACTGGATTGTTTACTGATCATCGCATCACAAGAGACATGGTACGCAGCCGCGCAGAAGGAAAACATCTGCTGAACCTGTTCAGTTATACAGGCGCGTTTACTGTTTATGCCGCAGACGGAGGGGCTGAACGGACTGCCTTTGTTTCTGTATGATCACAGCGACTTCTGCCATTGGTTGATCCGGCGCATCAAATCTCTCAGCAAACACGCCATCGAACAAGAATTGATGCAGCGGGCCGCCCGCCGAGAATGGCATGCGCGCGTCGATCAAGATTCCTATCGAGCGAATCTCCAAATGATGATTGAAGAAATAGAGAAATATATTGCCGACAATCCCTTCGA
>CAZGIO010000125.1:0-5259 GCA_964525975.1 uncultured bacterium | reverse complement strand
CGCAATTCACTTAGATAATTCCGGCGCGAGCGAATAAAAAACTATTGGCCGCCCTATTTGAATACCTTCCCCAGCCTGTCGCACGCCTCTTCCAGGACCGCACGGGGACAGCCGATGTTCATCCGCATGAAGCCCTCGCCTTCCCCTCCGTACATGGTCCCGTTGCTGAGTCCCACACGGGCCTTATCCAGTATAGTCCTGTTCAGATCCTCATGGTCAAGCCCGTAAGCTGAAAAATCGAGCCACATCAGATATGTGCCTTCGGGGATATATGTCGAGATCCTTGTCTTTTGAGTCAGGTTTTTTGCCACATATTCAGCGTTGGAAAAGAGATAGTCCCGGAGACTCTCAAGCCAGGGTCCGCCATGGGCATATGCTGCCGCGGCGCCCTCAATGGCAAAAATATTGGACATACCCAGATGGAGCCTTTCAGTATACTCTCTGAAGGCCTTTGAAAGCCTTTCATCGCTGATAATGATATTGGAGGCTTTAAGTCCGGGTATGTTGAAAGTCTTGCTTGGGGCTGTGCAGCTTATAATACGGCTGTTGTATTTTTCATCAACTGTCATAAGAGGTGTGTATAAGATCCCGGGCATGGTCAGGTCGCCGTGTATCTCATCGGAGATGATGAGCATGTCGTGCCGCTCACATATTTCACAGACTTTTCTGAGTTCCTCTTTGGACCAGACTCTGCCCACGGGATTATGGGGATTGCAGAGAAGCAGCATCTTCGCGCCGTTTTTCCCGCTTTCCTCAAGTGCCTCATAATCCATCAAATACTTCCCGTCTTTATTGATAAGGGGATTAAATTCAGGCATCCTGCCGTTTGCTTTGACTATATCAAAAAACGGGTTATAGACAGGTGTCTGGACCACGATCTTATCTCCCGGTTCTGTAAAAGCTCCTATTGCCATACACATGGCTGTCACTATGCCGGGGGTAAAGTGAATATGATCTTTCTCAAAAGTCCAGCTGTAACGCTTATAAAACCATGACTTCACAGCTGAATAATAAGCCGCCGGTCTCGCGGTATAACCGTAGATTGGATGCGCTGCCCTGTTTTGAAGGGCGCGGCTGATCTCCGGAGCAGTCTCAAAATCCATATCCGCGACCCACAGAGGCACTATCTCGTGGGGTACAGAGAGAAATTCCCTGTAGTAATCCCATTTTATTGCAGCTGTACCTTTTCTGTCTGTTATTTTGTTGAAATCGTATTCCATGAACTTTCCTCTCCTCTGCATATTTCCTTGTATATATAAATATTCGCCATTGTCTGTTTCACATAATCCTTCGTCTCGGGAAATGGTATCATCTCCACAAATGTATCCATGTCCTGAGGATCATACTCACTGATCCATCTTTTAACTCTATGGGGTCCGGCATTATACGCCGCAAGGGCGTATGCGGTGTCGCTGAACTTATCCTTCAGGTCTCCCAGATAATAAGATCCCGCAAATATATTATTCCGTACCTCTTTAATATCATCTGTAAGCTCCGGTGACCGGTTTCGCAGTTCCCTGTAAGTGGGTTCCATAAGCTGCATAAGCCCTTTGGCTCCTGCATGGGATTCAGCATTTGAATGAAATCTGCTTTCCTGCCGCATTACCGCGTATATAACATATTCAGGAACCGATGAAACCTGAGATGCTGCTGAAGTCACATGTCCGAACGGATGGGCGTATTGAGCAGATACAAGTTTCCGTGTATTGCCGAACACCGTCCTCAGATGTGAGAGCGTCACATCTTTCCACACCATTTTTTCAAACTTCTCATAGAACTGGAGAAACAGATCAAGATTCCCAAGAAGATCCTCATCAGACAGAGCCATCTGGAGAGCAAGCAGACCCTTCTCATCCCCTGCTTCCATGAGCGCTGCCACGCTCCGTCCAAGCGACGGCAGCTTCCTGCCTTCAGCTCTTTTCTCCATGCCGCCCTTATAAGGATCGATACCCAGTCTTAATGCCGACATCACACCATAATAACCATATGGTGAAAGTTCATGAGCTTTTTTGTAATAATATCTTATATTCTCACTCTCTTCACCGAGTCTTTCAAGCATACGTCCCCGCCAGTAATATACCAATGCCCGGGCATCCCTTGAGAGTTCCATATCTTCCCCTGCCTGAAGAAGAGCATCTGTCTTCTCATCATCACCTGTTGAGACCGCTTCCCTGAAATAGAGACGAAATATCTTTTCCACTTCTCCAGCTGTCAGACTGTCCCAATGGGAAAGGAAGTATTCGACATCGACTGTACTTTTTAAATAGAGTATCTTCAATGGCTCCTGATACTTCACTCCGGGATCTTCCAGGTATCCCTTCAGGCGGGGGACCCGTTTTTTTAAAGAGAGCCTCTGCAATGATTCAGCTATGACATATCCGTTGCCTTCAACTTTATAATTTCTGAGATCGCTGCGTCTCAGGACCTTGACAGCCGCAGACCACCATGACGGTGTGCCGTCATATGCGGTCTTCATGACTTTTCGCTTTTCACTTCGGTTCATATTCAAAGTCTTCATGACATGATGCCTGTTAGGATGAAGCACATAGGGTTCTTTTTTTACAATCTCAGCCGCGAGGCTGTTGAGTGAACTCCGCAAGCCTGAAGAAAGACGCCGCCTGAAGAGCGGATAAAGGGTCTCAAATGCTTCCGATGTGCTGCCTGTCTTAAAAAGCGAGCTTGCGAGGAGGAGGAGGAGTTCTTTTTTCAGGTCCTCTTCTGTCACTGCGCGTATATATTCGGAATAATTGATCACAGACTCGTAATCCCCGCTGTAAAACATCTGTTTCACCGTCTGATAGTTAAGATAATCTGTCAGAAAAGGATAAAGAGGCACAGCGCTGTTAAGCCTGTCCAGAGTCCTGGAAACAGAGTCCTGGTCTTTTATGATGTATGCTGAATCAAAAGCGCGTATCAATGCCGAGGGAAACAGAGGGTCGTCAGTGTCGATCTCCATGAATGATTCCCAGGCTTCACGATGTTTGCCGCTGTCCTGAAGAGACAATGCCAGGGAATAAGAGGATGCAGACCGGATATTCTCTCTGCTTCCTGCAGTACAACCTGCAAGATAAAGTCCCACAGCTGCTAATGCTATGATACTAACGCCAAAAATGATAATTTTTTTCATAGGCTTTTTTATTTCCATGCTCACAAAGCAGACTGAAACCTTTTTTATCAATGATAAAGATCACAGCTTCTTTATGGCTGCAGCTCCCGTAGGGCATGGCCCCTGACTTAAGAGGGTCACATGGCTTTCCCTGGACGCCGTTGACCTCATCCTCGCTGGAGATCACAAATCTGCCTTTATTGTCAATACCCCACCAGACCGTGACTGTCTCTTCGTTTTTTGTCCGTGACAAAAGATATTCATGTAAAAACAGCGGTTCTGTCATTTCAGGGTCACGGTACATAAAAGCATCAACGCAGGTCACCCCATTGATGTCTATCTGGGAAAGAGGTATCTTATGCAATGCCGGATGGTCATCCCGCATAAGCCTGCGGAAATCATCTTTCAATTCATCTGTAAAACGGACCGATGTGGTCAACGCGTAGTAGTTCTTATCCTCTATGCGGTAAAAGAAAGAAAACAGCTGTTTCTCCCCATCTGCATATTCCGCCAGTTCTTTCCCGTTTTCCTCAAGGTCCAGGACCATCCGCCTGACAAATAGAGGGTTCCCCCGGGCAGCCACAGCAAGAGACAAGGCTAAGTTGTCCTGTGACGGTTTTGACACGCCCACTGATATCTCTCCGTCAAGAAGCGCTTTTATTTCCTCAAGTTCAAGGACCACTGCCATTGACAGGCGTCCTTCCGTATCATGAAAAAAAGGATCTCCCGGAACAGCGGCGACTTCGGTGAAATTTTGATGTTTATCTATATCCACATCTGATCACCCTAAAAAAGAAATCCTATGGGAAGCCCGGTAAGCATCTGGAATATCCTGATGACTCCAAAAATATAGACATCTATAATATTAAGCCAGAGCAGAGCCATGATGATAAAAAATCCGAATGGGGCGATGCGTGAGTAGTTATATGCGGCCTTGGGAGGCAGCAGCAGCCTCAGGACATGGGATCCGTCCAGGGGCGGTATAGGTATGAGGTTAAATGCAAACAGCACCACATTTATTATAGCTGCAAGGACAAAGAACTTCATCATGGACAAATACATGGGAGCGTTCCTGAACGGCATCAATATATAAGCCAGCAGGGTGAACGCTATGGCTGAGAGTATATTAGCCGTCACACCTGCGAGGGATACGATAATCTCCCCTTTCTTGTAGTCCTTGTAGTTATTGGGATTCACAGGCACAGGTTTGGCCCATCCAAACAGTACAGGGGACCTGAGCAAGATCATGAGAAGGGGCAGCAGTATAGTGCCGAACAAATCAATATGTTTAATGGGATTCAGCGTCAGTCTCCCCATATAATAAGCGGTGTTGTCGCCCATCTTATGGGCGGCATACCCATGGGCCCATTCATGTATAACAATCGCATATAAAAGTGCAAGTATTTGAAGCGGTATCATTGCATAAGACATAGATCTATAATCTCCTTTCAGTCCTGTATTTTCTCATATACTTTATAATCTTTAAAGATGGTAAGCAGTTCCCTGTCGATCTCCCCTGCGTCAGCGGATCTTTCCATGATCTCAAAGGCTTTATCCACTGTCATGGCCTTTTTATAAGGCCTGTCGCTGGCGGTAAGGGCATCAAAGAAGTCCGCTATAGCCATGATCTTGCCCCCGATGGGGATCTCATCGCCAGAGAGTCCCTGGGGATATCCCGCGCCGTTGATCTTCTCATGATGGGAAGCGGCTATTTCAGGGACATTCTTATATTTCTTGATAAAGGGCATGTTTGAGAGCAGTTTAGCAGTGATCTTCACATGGTTCTGCATGACATCCCTCTCCTCATCGGTAAGAGATCCTTTTCTTATGTGCAGGTTCTTATTCTCCCAGTCAGTGAGAAGGCTGACTTGTTCACCGTCCATGGTCGTATGGCGGTAATCCGCTATTTCAGACAGTTCTTTCAGCAAATCATCATCCAGGAATTCCGAGGGAGAATTAATACGTTTGATAAATTCCAGGTAACCATCCAGTCTTTTTACAGATCCGGCAGCTTCATCCTCTGTGATCTTCCCTTTGGCGGCCTGGAGCCTTATATCCAGGGAGCTCCTCTGAAAACGCTCTTCAACAAGTGCATATCGGTCGAACATGCTTTCAAGCTTCAATGCCTTGTCCAGGACAATTTCAGTTGGTGT
>CAZGIO010000124.1:2860-5272 GCA_964525975.1 uncultured bacterium | reverse complement strand
TGTATGATAAATACCGCCGGAAGGCAGATGCCCTGAAAAATCTCATACCGGCGGGAAGACTCGCTGAATACCGGTATATCAATATGAACCAGGCAGTGATCACTGCCATGGAGCTTACAGAATAGGAGGAATTATGCTGCTTTTAAAAAACGGGACGATGTATGACGGCAAAGGAAAGGTCACTGAACAGTGTGATCTGCTTGTTAAAAACGGGAAGATCGCCGAGATCGGAAAAGGGTTGAAAGTTCCTGCAGGAACCGAAGTGCGGGACTGTACAGGCCTCGTGATCATGCCCGGCATGATAGACGCCCATTGCCATGTGGGCATGTGGGAAGAGGGCAACGGATGGGCCGGTAACGATGTCAATGAGATGACATCCCCCGCCACACCCCATCTTCGAGCCATTGACGCCATCAATCCCGACGACCAGGCCTTTAAAGACGCCTGCGCCGCGGGAATAACCTCTCTCTTTACTGGACCAGGAAGCGGCAATGTAATCGGGGGACAGTCTGTGGTCATCAAGACCGGAGGGTCCCGCATAGCGGACAAACGCGTGGTAAAGGATCCCGCTGGACTGAAGATGGCCCTCGGTGAAAATCCCAAGCGTGTGTACGGCACGGGTAAAAACCAGATGCCTGCCACGAGGATGGGCAGTGCGGCTGTCATGAGAGAAGCCTTTTTTAAAGCTAAGAGTTACCTTGAAAAAAAGAAAAAAGCTGAGAAAGATCCCGATAAGATGCCTGATTTCGATATGCAGAACGAAGTGCTTGCAGCTGTGCTGGAAAAGAAGCTTGATGCCAGATGCCATGCGCACCGTTTTGATGATATTGTGACTATCATAAGGATACAGAAGGAGTTCGGTTTTAATCTTAAGATCGAACATGCCACAGAAGGGCATAAAGTAGCCGATTATCTTGCTGAGAACAAGATCGATGCCATCGTGGGGCCTTCCATGAGCGCCAGGATGAAAGAGGAACTGAAAGATATCACATTTGAGACAGCGGGCATACTGGAAAAAAGCGGCGTCAAAGTGGCTATCATGACAGATGCTCCTGTGATTCCCATAAACTACCTCAGGATCATGGTGGGCCTGGCAAGGAAACACGGGCTTTCGCCTGAAGGCGCCATGAGATCTGTCACTTCAAACGCGGCGGATATCTGCGGCGTGGATCACCGTATTGGTTCCCTTGAAAAAGGGAAGGATGCGGATATAGCCGTCTTTGACGGGGATCCTTTTGACATGAATTCAGACTGTCTTCTCACAATAATCGACGGCAGTATTGTTTTTGAAAAGTAAAAGGGAGTGATCTATAATGGAACTGTTTAAGGAGCTCTCACATATCAACCAGGCTTTAATAGCGGGAATATTCACCTGGCTGCTCACATCACTGGGCGCTTCAGTGGTCTTTTTTTCCAGAAGCGTGAACCAGCGCATGCTGGATACTATGCTTGCTTTCGCAGGCGGCGTCATGACCGCCGCCAGTTACTGGTCGCTGCTGGCTCCCGCCATAACCATGGCCGAAGAGTTCTCATACCCCTCCTGGATACCTGCGACCACAGGGTTTCTCCTGGGCGCGGGATTTCTCTGGGTGCTGGACAGGTTCATGCCCCATCTTCACATCGGTTTTGACATGAAAGACGCTGAAGGGCCAAAGACAAGGATGAAAAAGACCGCGCTCCTTGTCATGGCCATCACACTGCATAATATACCTGAGGGACTTGCCGTGGGCGTGGCTTTCGGCGCGGTGGCTTCAGGGTCAGGGTCTGCATCACTTGCAGGCGCCGTGGCGCTGGCTCTTGGCATAGGGCTGCAGAATTTCCCCGAAGGCATTGCGGTGTCCGTGCCTTTGAGGCGTGAGGGGCTGACAAGGGCGAAAAGCTTTTTTTACGGTCAGTTGTCGGGACTTGTGGAACCGCTTTCCGCTGTGCTCGGCGCCGCGGCTGTCATGCTTGTGAAACCGCTGCTGCCTTACGCGCTGGCTTTTGCCGCAGGCGCCATGATGTTTGTTGTTGTGGAGGAAGCTGTACCCGAATCACAGCATCACGGAAATATCGACCTTGCGACCATGGGTTTCATGCTGGGATTCGCAGTGATGATGACACTGGATGTGGCTCTGGGCTGACAGGATTACGGGGCTTTGCGGCCCCACCCTTTTATTTGACACAGTCCGGTGATATGATATTATCGACTTATGTATGAATTCACATATAAACGGCCTGAAATCGACCAGGGGCCACGGGGACAAAAAGCTCCTGAGATAGAGATAACCATTGCTTATGATGAGGAGTTTACCATAAGGGATTCCCTTGACCCGGAACTCCTGAAAATAGAAATATCAGGCGCCGTGGACAATGCGCTGGAAAAAGGGGACGGCATGGAGAATTATCTTTATACTCGTCTCTCAGAGACCC
>CAZGIO010000124.1:1855-2850 GCA_964525975.1 uncultured bacterium | reverse complement strand
TGCGCGGAGATATCGGTCACGGTCACTGAACGTGAAGGGGGCGAGTGCTTCTCCCGCATACGCAGAGGGAGATTTACTCCTATGTTTATAGCCCTGGGCAGCAATATGGGAGACAAAGAGAAAAACCTGGCCCGGGCTCTTGAGATCGCCCGGAAGGAAGGCACCTTTATAGCGGATAAGATCTCATCGTTTTATCTCACCGCGCCTGCGGGATTTACGGAACAGGATTCGTTCCTTAACGCGGTGGTCAAAGGCAGGACTGAACTGGATCCTTCGGCACTCCTTAACGAACTGAAGGATATTGAAAAGCGTCTGGGCAGAGTATGGACGAAACGTAACCGGCCCAGAGTCATAGACCTGGATATTTTATATTACGGTCGTCTGAAGATGGATACGGAACGGCTTGTGATACCACATCCGAGGCTTAAAGAACGTCCTTTTGTAGTGGAGCCTTTGTGTGAGATCGCTCCGAATTTCAGAGATCCCGTATCAAGGGAGTATCTGGAGACCCCGGAAGGCTCCGGCGGCATATTGAGGATATATAAAAGGGAGGATTTATGAAAAGGCTCTCGTCTCAGGATATTGTCAAAATGAAGGTTCAGGGAAACAAGATCACGGCGCTGACAGCGTATGATTATTCGTTCGCCTCCTCTATTGATGCGGCAGGCGTTGACCTGATCCTCGTGGGTGATTCCCTGGGTATGGTGGTCTATGGCCATGCTGACACACTTAAAGTCACCATGGACCAGATGATCGCCCATACATCAGCTGTGGTAAGGGGGAGCTCCCGGGCATTTGTCGTGGCGGATATGCCCTTTATGTCATATCAGGCATCCCTCGAAGAGGGTATCAGAAATGCCGGCCGCCTCATGAGTGAGACCGGCGCGTCTGCTGTGAAGTTCGAGGGCATGCAGGTAGAGCTGGCGGCAAGACTCGTTGAGATCGGAATACCCGTTGTGGGACACCTGGGATATACACCGCAGTCAGCACGGCTT
>CAZGIO010000124.1:0-1845 GCA_964525975.1 uncultured bacterium | reverse complement strand
GGCTATCTGGTGCAGACCTACCACCCGTACCTGTTTCCCGAAAGGCCGATCAACCTGTACATGAGCGTCAGCAGCAAAGGCCCCGGTCTGGATATGCTGCTGGGGGCTCTTTTAGCACGCGCGGTGCAGCTGCAGGATGCCGGGATAACAGCTCTTGTGGCGGAATCAGTGCCTGAATCACTGGGCAAAGAACTGTCACAACGTCTTACTGTCCCTGTTATAGGCATAGGATCCGGAAGGCATTGCGACGGTGAGATACAGGTCTGTTATGATATTCTGGGACTTTATCCAGATTTTGTCCCCAGACATACAAAGCAGTTCGCAGGACTTGGGGATGCAGTCAAGTCAGCTGCAGGTGAATATGTGGAACAGGTCCGGGCGGGTAAATTCCCCGGACAGGAAAATGTTTTGAGGCAGTAGATATGATAATATGCAGGACAATCGCAGAGATGCGTAAATTTCTTGAAGATAAAAAAAGCAGTGAAACGGGCCTTGTGCCCACCATGGGGTATCTTCATGAAGGGCACCTTTCTCTCATAGAGAGATCAGTAAAAGAAAACAGGTTTACTGTGGTGTCTGTCTTTGTAAATCCCACGCAGTTCGGACCGGGGGAAGACCTGGAAACGTATCCCAGGGATCTTGAACGGGATGCCGAGCTGTGCGATAAGGCGGGAGCCCATGCGGTTTTTGCTCCTTCAGGGGGGGAGATGTACGGAGAAAATATGAATAATGTCTGGGTCTCCGTGGAGGGTCTTACAGACATGCTCTGCGGCGCATCGCGACCCGGTCATTTCAGAGGCGTGTGTACCGTGGTGACAAAACTCTTTAACATCATCAAGCCAGGCAGCGCGTATTTCGGCATGAAAGACTACCAGCAGTACAGAGTCCTTCACACCATGGCCCGGGGGCTGAATATGGATATCCGTGTGGTGCCGTGTCCCATTGTGAGGGAAAAAGACGGGCTTGCCATGAGTTCCAGAAACAAATATCTGAGTAAAGAGGAAAGGGTCGACGCCCTGGTCCTCAGCGGAGCCCTTAAAACTGCAGAAGCTTTGATTGAAAAGGGAGAACGGGATACCGGGGCGCTGCTTGCCCAGGCAAAAAAGGTCGTGGAAAGCGCTCCGTCGTCAAAGATAGATTATATGGAAGCTGTTCATCCGAAGACGTTGAAAAGAATAGAACGAATCGGGGAAGAGGGTGTATTGATAGCGCTGGCAGTCTATATAGGCAGCACCCGCCTCATTGACAATATGTTATGGACGTATGATAAGTAAAGCTGAGACCGCGGGATTAAATGGAATAGAACCCTATGAAGTGACCATCGAAGCCGGTGTGTCCAACGGCATACCCTCCTTTACCGTTGTGGGCCTGGGGGATACCGTGACCAAGGAAAGCCGGGAACGTATCAGAGTCGCTTTCAATTATATGGGGATACACCTCTATAATAAAAAGATCGTTGTGAACCTGGCGCCCGCTGACCTGAAAAAGGAGGGGTCGCATTATGACCTTCCCATGGCAGTGGCTCTGCTTAAGGCTTTGAATATCATAACAGGAGCTGCCGACAGGTATGTCTTTGCGGGAGAACTCTCTCTCGACAGCAGCCTGCGCAGAGTGAAAGGCGTCCTGCCCATAGCTGAATACGCAAAAAGCAGGGGGAAAGCCCTCATATGTTCAGCAGACAACGCAGACGAGGCCTCTTTTATCGAAGGGCTTGATGTCTACTCAGCTGAGACCCTGGGCGAAGTGATCGACCACCTCAACGGACTGGAAAGTCTTGAAAGACGGCTGTTTGACCGGGAGCTCATGTGGCGCGCTGAAAAAATAGAGACGATGGATTTTTCACAT
>CAZGIO010000123.1:0-5375 GCA_964525975.1 uncultured bacterium | reverse complement strand
TCTACAACCAAAACTATCTGGATTCCACATTAAGTTCTTTTATAAGCAGGTATAAGAGAAAAAACAGGATATTTTCAGCATTGATGATCGATATAGAGGACTTTACCAAGATAAACAGCTTGTTCGGTGAACTTACCGCTGATGAAGTACTGAAAAACGTGGCTAATGTACTTGAAGAGACATTACGGCCCACAGACATGATATTCAGGTGTGGAAATGATGATTTCATTGTGATACTTGAAGATACTTCAGAAGAGTTTTTGAAGACAGTGGCCTCAAGGATCATAAACAGGATGCATAATATGGTCTTAAGCGATGAAAACGGTCATTTTCACAGAGTGAACCTGCTGGTTGGTGCTCTGCCTTATAACGGGGAAAAGCAGGATGAGTTTATAAGGAAACTAGATGCTGAGATGGAAAAGATGAAGAACGTTTATGAAAAATAGGCTGAACATATTCGATGATAATCCCGCGTTTAAATCATCTCTAAAACCAGGATACAGATACCGTCAGGTCATGGAATGGGTTTTCAGTAAGGGAATATATGATTTTGAGCAGATGAGCAATATCGGAAAAGAACAGCGGCGGGAATTATCGGACCAATATTCAATAATGACAATATTCGAAAAGAAACGGGAAGAGTCTGCAGACGGGTCCACTGCAAAGATACTTTTCGGGACAGAAGACGGTCTTTCCTTCGAGACGGTGGTCATGCCGTATGAAAACAGAAAGACTGTATGTGTATCCACACAGATAGGGTGCAGGATGGGGTGCGGTTTTTGTGCCACCGGGGCCCAGGGTTTTACAAGGGATCTTTCGATATCGGAGATAATGGGACAGATACTGTTTTTTCCGGATATAACAAATATTGTGTTCATGGGAATGGGAGAACCGCTGGATAATCTGGATAATCTTCAAAAAGTGCTTTTTTTTATAAATGACCCTCAGCATATGGATTTTGGTGCAAGGAGGGTGACGATCTCAACAGTGGGTATCCCCCATGGTATAAAGACGCTTGCTGAGACAGAAAGGCAGTTCGGCCTTTCTCTTTCTCTGCACAGCACTATGGATGGAGTAAGAGACAGGATCATACCTGTTAACAGGAGATATCCCATCGCAGAAGTATTGAAGGCGGTAAAGGAATACAGGTCGATCACAAAAGGGGCTGTCACATTTGAATTCATACTGATAAAGGGTCTCAACATGAACAGGGAAGAGGCGGAACGGCTCATGGATTTTTCAAGAGACACCGGGGCTAAGATCAACTTCATACCTTATAACGAGCATTCATTTTCCACTTATAAGAGGCCGGATGAGAGTGAGATCAGACGTTTTTTATCGTTATTTGACAGGCCGGGCATATTTTACACAGTACGGGACAGCAGAGGTCAGGATATATCGGCAGCATGCGGACAGCTGGCGGGAGAATCGAAAGGATAATCATGTCTGTTATAACTGTATCAAGGGCTTACGGGCTCTATATTGAGGAG
Organism: uncultured bacterium; assembly: GCA_964525975.1. GTDB lineage: Bacteria > Macinerneyibacteriota > Macinerneyibacteria > Macinerneyibacteriales > DSCS01 > CAZJQC01. The sequence continues at coordinate 3,885 of CAZGIO010000123.1, read as the reverse complement.
TATTTGAGGGATTTTGCTGAAAAGTACAAATACGATCTTTTTTCCCATGAGATATTGATGGAAGTGGCAAAATCTATCGACAAACCCGTTGAGAAACTGCATGAGATATATGCGATGGATTCTTTCAGTTCTTTTAAATTGTTTCTTTCTGAGATGCTTGCCTCCATGTCAGATGCCTCTTCGGTGCTTGTGACAGGTTCTCAGATCGATGCACCGATTTATTTTCCCTTGTATTTTCCCACAGCCACAGAGTATGAAAAAGACAAGAGCGGCAACAAGACATATCTGGAACTCATGAAAAAAGTGATAAATGACCTGTATGAAAAAGACAATGTGATCATCATAGGAAGAGGAGCTCAGATCGTCTTAAGGGACAAACCAGGGGTGGTGAATATCCGTTTTGATGGAGAGTACGGGGAAAAGATACGACGGGTGATGGAGCGGGAGGATATGGACAAATCTGAAGCCGCTGAAAAAATCAGGGAGATAGATAAGAGACGACACAATTATATTGATTATTTTTATGGCAAGAAGGTTGACTCAGCGGAACTCTATGATATTATCATAAATATTGACAGGTTGGACAGAGATACTGAAACGAAGCTTATTTTAGATTGTATAGGCGGTAAAAGATGAAAAAGGAATTGAAAGCGAGACTTATCAAGAAAAACAGCGGATATCAGGAGAGGCTGGAGTATCTTATCAGGGACATAAACATGATCGAACAGGATATTCTTCATATAGAACAGGATATAGCCCGTCTTGACGATGAGTTTTCCACTATAAAATCCATGCTTAAGTCCAGTGATAAAAAAGGCATATTGAGACCAGCGGACAATGATGAAGATTCCCTGTAAGACAGCTGCTGCAGTCCTGTTAATCACATGTTTGATCGGCCCCGCACGAGGGTCGATTTTTTTAACAAAACCTGTCTATAACAGAGCTGAGATCCCTGAAGTCGTCACAGACGAAACATTTGATTTTGCCATTGTAAAAGTCGGCGATGAAATATTTAAACCGTTTCCCGATATGGATAAGTTTTATTTCAAAAATAATGGAAACGGCGATATGGTCCTGCATATACCTCTTGGATTTACCCCGCCCACAGGGAAGTATACCGTGGAGTTCCATAAAGAGGGCGGAAGAGTGAAATATCACTCTTTCTATGTGGCAGGAAGAACCAAGGCGGAAAGCAAAGAGATCTTTAAGATATGGACAGTTGAAAACGGAGGATATTATAACAGGCTGAAAAGTGACTTTATTGACACAACGAAATTTCACTTTGAGAACATACCGCGGTGGGCTGATCATGCGGGATTTAATACGATTTTTTTCCTTATGGGGCAGACCGATACCACCAGCAGCAGCGTAAGCGACTCGGAACCATGGATAAAGCCGCCATATGAGTCCTGGAGATGGTTTGCCGAACAGATGGACAGATATAAGCTTGGAGCATTCACAGGGGCTTTTCTCTGCTTCGGAGGAAGCCATGGGCGGATCAGGGATTATGACTTTTCCTATACAGTGGATATTGAAGGTGAAAAATTATACAGGAACAGTTTTGTCTCCATAACAGATGAAAAGAGGATAAAAGACATCATAGACATATCTGTGGAAGCGGATAAAAATCCCCATATAGGATGGATAGGTCTGGATTATATACGGGCCGGATCAGGGGGATTCGAAAACTGGAAAGAATTTTCAGAGATATTCTCCATCAGGATACCAGGGGGGACAGAAAGAGAAAAGATGTTTAATCTGGGTTCATCCATCAGGAGCGGCAAAGGATTTGTCAGAGAAAAGTGGAGATATTACAGGGCATATAAGAGCGCCCAGGTAATAACCAGGGTTAAACAATCCATCGGTAAACCATTATGGACGTTTACGCTGGGATGGGAACAAGGGCACTCACATGGACAGGACCCTGTGATGTTTTTTGATGCGGGAGCAGACATGCTGCTTGTGATGTTCTATGAAGCCACATACGGAGAACATGAGTCCATGATGAAAAGCTGGGAAGCTTATCTTGACGGAGTCACGGGACTTCCCCTTGTGGCGGGGCAGGAGGTGGATGTGGTGATGAATGATTCGCCTTTACCAGGAAGGACTGGTCCCGAAGAGATGCGCAGGAGGTTCCGTACTAATATCTCTGTGCTGAAGAAAAACAGAAACTTTAAAGGTCTTTTTCTCCATGACATGGTCAGGACGTTCAACGGCAGGATCTTACCCCATTATTCTGAAGAATGGCTTTTTGTTACAGGAGAGCTGTTCCATTCCATCGATGAAGCGCTGAGACTCGAAGTATCTTCACGTGACAGGGGAAATACCATCACGTTTGAATTGAAGAACAGGAGCAGTGATAGTATCATCCTCTCAAGTATAGATTTTTTTCCACGCATATGGGATGACTATGCGTTCGGTGAGATCGAGGTGCCCCCTGAGGGAACACTTGAAATAGAACTTCCGAAAAGGTATATTAGAAAGCGGGGGACACGGTCTTATATTGCCATGACAGCGAAGGGGCCGGTTTCCGGGAACGTTTTTAATGTATGTTATTACGATTAGAGGTGTTTTATGGAAAATAAATGTGTGGTTTTAGGTGTCACCGGCGGTATTGCCGCATATAAAAGTGCTTATCTTGTGAGGCTTCTTAAAAAAGCGGGTCATGATGTCATCGTAGTCATGTCCGAAAATGCCACTCATTTTGTATCGCCGCTGACCTTTGAGACATTGTCGGGAAACCCTGTGGTAACAGATACTTTTGAGAAAGCGGTGAAGCCCTATGGGAATATGGAACATATCTCGCTCTCTGAACGTGCGGATCTGTTTGTCTGCGCTCCTGCAACAGCCAATTTTATTGGAAAGACAGCTGCTGGGATCGCAGATGATGTGCTCTCCACCCTGGTCATGGCTTTGGACCCGCAAACGCCGAAGCTGCTTTTTCCCGCTATGAATGTCAATATGTATGAAAATCCGGTGACAAGAAAAAACATGGCATACCTCAATGAAGCTGGTTATGAAGTGTTCGAACCTGGTTCAGGTTTTCTTGCATGCGGTGTTGAAGCAAAAGGCAGGATGGCTGAGCCGGAAGTGATAAAGCTATATTGTGATAAATATCTCAGTGAAAACATCCTTGAAGGAAAGAGTGTGATTGTAACAGCCGGAGCCACAAGAGAGGACATAGACCCGGTACGTTTTATAACAAACAGATCCAGCGGCAGGATGGGAGCGGCAGTGGCTGTGGAAGCCTGGAAAAGGGGAGCTGAAGTTACATGTATATGCAACAGTGACGTTGAACTCCCTGAGATGATACATCGCGTGGATATTCGAAGCGCTGAAGATATGCTGGCAGCGGTGGAAGAGCATGTGGAAAAAAACGAGAATGGTATACTTGTGATGGCGGCTGCCGTTGCTGATTTTACCCCGGAGGATGAAAAGAGTGAAAAAATAAAAAAAGGGGAGGACGCTCTTCAGCTGACACTGAAGAAGACAGCTGATATTGCCATGAGGGTACGTGATAAACACAATATCAGGACCATCGGTTTTGCCGCTGAAAGCAGCAGTCTCAAGAAAAACGCAGAATCAAAACTGAAGCGCAAAGGATTTGAGATGATCGTGGCCAATGACATAACCTGTGAAGGGACAGGGTTCGCCTCAGAAGAGAACAGGTGTCTCTTTATTGACAGAAAAGGGTCATTTGATACAGGGATACGGGGTAAATCTGAGATCGCCGGAATGATATGTGATTATATGGCAGGAAGGATGAGACTCAAGGGGTGACAGATGAATAAGACATGGAAAGGACTTTTGGATCTTTTTAAAGAGAGATGTTGTCTGCCCCGTGACATGGATGTACAAGGTATATCGGAAGACGAGGCCATGGAG
>CAZGIO010000122.1:5092-5417 GCA_964525975.1 uncultured bacterium | reverse complement strand
CTGGACGTATTGCTGTATAAACTGCATACATGTGCTTCCGGCCCTGGCTTATCTTGAGGAGAGGTTTATGGACGAACCGTTCCATGTGATCGGGATACATACAGCTAAATTTGAAAATGAGAGGGATATAAAAAATATTGAGTCAGCTGTGAACAGATACGGGATAAATCATCCGGTATTGGCAGATAATGATTATGTGATATGGAGGAAGTATGGCATCCGCGCATGGCCAAGTTTCCTGCTCATAGGGAGTGACGGGAATATTATCGGCGCCTTGTCAGGTGAAGGGAGGCGGCCGATCCTTGAGGAGGCTGTGGAGGTGGCT
>CAZGIO010000122.1:0-5082 GCA_964525975.1 uncultured bacterium | reverse complement strand
GTCATGACGGGACGCTGGCTGTTGGAAAAAGGGATATACCCCTGAAAAAGCACGAGAATGCCGAGATATTGTCGTTTCCGGGAAAGATCGATATAAGCGAAGGTTTTATAGCTGTAAGTGACAGCGGCAACAACAGGATAATATATATGGACCTGGAAGAAGGCAATACCCGGGTTTTCGGCGATGATACTGTCTTTAATCAGCCTCAGGGCGTAAAGATCCACAACGGCGTTATCTATGTGGCTGATACAGGAAACCACCAGATTAAGAGAGTCGATGTTGAAACAGGGGAGATACGAGCGGCTGCAGGTGACGGAAGGAAAGGAAGCCCCTTTGAACAAGGGGGGGCGGGAAAAGATGTCTCATTGAACTCCCCATGGGATATCGAGATCTCAGATAGCAAACTGTTTATTGCCATGGCCGGGAGCCATCAGCTTTGGGTCATGGACTTGAAAACGGGGTTGCTGGAAAAACTTGCGGGTTCAGGACGAGAAAACATCATTGACGGAAACCTGCTTAACGCTCAGCTGGCTCAGCCCAGCGGACTGGCCATTGGGAACGGCAGACTCTATTTCGCAGACAGCGAGGTGTCAGCAGTGAGATACGCTGACTTTGACAAAAACAAGGTGGTGACATTGTCGGGAAAAGGCTTGTTTGAGTTCGGTTTTATCGACGGGAACATGAAAGAAGCTCTGTTTCAGCATCCTCTGGGAATAGACAGTTTCGGCGCCATGCTTTATATTGCCGATACTTATAATCATGCCATACGTCAGATAGACCTTGACCGGGGAATAGTCTCCACTGTCATTGCGGGAAACGAACAGGGGGCACTCTGCTACGGTGATGAAGTATGTGATGTGCTGTCTCTTTATGAACCCAATGATGTGAAATATTATAACGGAAGACTTTATATAGCAGATACAAACAACCACCTTATACGTGTATGGGACATGGAGAAGAAAGTGCTAGAAGACCTGGAGTTCTCCCTGTCATCCGGGAAAGACCATGGAAAGAAGAGCGGCATAGAGCAGTGAAGGAAGGTAATCTATAACGGTTATCTTTTTTATGTCTAATATGGTTATCCCCAGTCCAATCACCATGAGTCCTCCTACACCTGTCAGATTGGATATCAGATGCCCAGAAAGGAAAGGCGAAGCCACTGACGCTGAGACTGTTAAAAGTCCCTGGAAAAGGAGAAGGGGGAATATGGAAAAGAGGACGCCTTTTCCGTAAGCTGAGGCAAGAGCCATGGAAGTGAAACCATCCATGAGTGATTTTGCCAGAAGGAGATGGGACCTGCCGCTGATGCCTTCTTCGATGGCTCCCACGACTGTCATGGACCCCATGCAAAAAATGAGAAAAGCCGTGGTCATACCCTCTATGAACCTGCCGGTATCTTTCCCGTCTGAAAAGTGTCCCGCCCATTGTCCGGTCTTTTTTTCCAGTCCTGCAGCGGAGCCTGTGATACCTCCAAGTATCAGGCTGAATATGACAATAAGCGGCTGCGCTGTCTCCAGACTCATGGAAACACCAAGATAAATGCTGACAAGACCGATGCCGTCCATGACCCTGTTTCTCACCTTATGGGGAAGTCTCCCTGCAAAAGTAAGGCCCGCTGCGCTTCCGGCAGCTACTGCCGCAGCGTTGATGAAAGTCCCCATGGGAAGATGGATCACATTGACACGCAGCCTTTCCCTCTTTTTTTACTTTTGTACAGCAGCTCGTCCGCTTTTTCCAGTATGGACATGACAGTGTCGTTTTCTGTGATCATGACAGCGCCGGATGAGACAGATACAGGTATATGCTCTCCTGCATTTGTATAATAGTTGCTGTTTCCGATGAGTACAGTGATCTTATTGGCAATGGCGCGCAGGTTCTCTTCGTCGATCCTGCTTAGTATGATTAGAAACTCATCCCCGCCCCATCTTCCCGCGAAATCATAGGTCCTGATGTTGGCATGGATGGTATTGGATACGATCTGAAGTATTTTATCTCCTGTAAGATGCGAATAGGTGTCGTTGATGCCTTTGAAATCATCTATATCCATGAAGATCACACCGCATTGTGTCCCGTAACGTTTGTATTCCCCCAGTTTCATATTCAACGTCAGGTCAAGGAAACGTCTGTTCGGAATGGATGTGAGTTCGTCAAGAAGGGCCTGGGCATGGAGTTTTTCGATCTCCTCAGCCTGCAGCCTGTTTTGGGTGTCATCGGAAAAGATCTCAACAGCTCCGGTGATCTCTCCATTTTCATCTATCATGGGGGCTATCTTGATTTTTACAGGGACTCTGTGCCTGTCTTTGTGGTGGAGAAACACCTCTGATTCACGATGTCTGCCGTCTTTCAATGTCGCCCAGAGAGGGCAGCCGTTCACACAGAGTCTTTTTCCAGTGTCGTCGATATGATTGAGTATATTGTCATAGCAGAAAGAACCTGTTACTTCCTCGGAACGGAAGCCTGTAATATTTTCGGCACTTTTATTCCAGAACTGTATGCGTCTTTCCTTATCCACAAAATAGATACCGTCTGATATGCTGTTCAACAGCTCTAAATAAAAACGCGCGTCTTTCTTATACATATATTGGATTATACCATTGTTTTATGATATATTCAAATGGGGATATTTATGAGGGATGATAATATGAATATACAAGAGAGGTTTCAATACTGGATAGAGAGGTTTGGAGACGCCTTCATGGGTGACGGAAGTACGATCCCGGGGATCGACGGCAGCCTGGAGTCACGGATAGACCATACTCTGCTGGATTTTGACGCCGGTAAAGATGCCGTGACCAGGGTCTGCAGGGAGGCAGTGGAATATCATCTGAGAGCTGTGTGTATCGCAGCGCTCTGGATCGGTACGGCTTTAAAGGAGCGGAAAGACCGTGACGGAAATTACAGGATCGTGACCGTGGCTGATTTTCCCCTGGGAGCAGGCACCGCAATGGGGCGCTTTGATGGTGTGCGGCGCGCATTTGAAGCCGGAGCGGATGAAGTGGACCTGGTAATACCAGTGGGAAAGGTCATGGACGGGGATTCTGATTATGTGTACCGTGACCTGAAAAGATGCTGTTCCATGGAGAAGCCTGTGAAAATCATCCTTGAGATGTCAGCTCTTCCCCGGGAGAATAAAGTAGATGCCGCTATAATCGCGATTCTGGCAGGCGCATCATGTCTGAAGACATCCACGGGAATAAACGGCGGAGCTGATGTAAGGGATGTACGGCTACTCAGGGAAATTGCCGGAGAAAGGGTTCTTGTAAAGGCCTCCGGAGGGATACGGACACGAAAAGAAGCTCTGCTGATGGTGGAAGCCGGTGCGGATATCATAGGAACAAGCTCTTCATTAAAAATCATGAAATAATGTTTCTCATTACGAAATAAATATGCTACACTCCCCATGTCAGGGGGAGGAACATGATAGCAAGAAAGACCATCTTAATCGTTTTAATGCTGTTTATGTCTTATTTTAGGATGTTTGGTGTAAACAGCATACCATATACAGAAGAACCGCCCGCCATAGACGGCAAAGCGGAGAGAGGCGAGTGGGAAAATGCCGTGGTATTTAAAGGAGAATACCAGATCTCCCCGGGGGAAAATTCCACACCAAGCGAACAAACGGAGTTCCGTCTGACATATGATCAGGATAATATTTACCTGCTTGCTGTCTGCAGCGTCGGGGACAGCAGCACCATGCGGACTATCCATGGAAGACGTGACCATATTTACATGAGTGACAGGGTCATTGCATATTTCGACCCGTTTGATTCGAAAAAGAAAAGTTATTATTTCGGGTCAAACCTGTACGGCGAGAAGGCGGACGGCACTATAGCTGATAATACTAACAGCAGCGTGGATATCAACTTTCGCGCTGAAGCATTATTCCATGACGGTGGTTATGTGGTGGAGATGGCAATACCTCTGAAAAGCATGAAATACAGAAGCGGAGAAGATGTTGAATGGGGGATTTTTCTCAAGCGTGTGATACCGGGCAAGGATGAAGAGATCAGCCCCTTTCCAGTTGTTAAGGGGACTCCTTCTGATTTTGATAAATATGTCACTGTCCGTTTTCCTTATCTGGGCTACAGCGGAGCTTTGAGCGGTATTGTATCTCTTGTGGGTATCAGCCGGGATCTTGAAAGTGACCATGAAAAAAAGACGGCGCTTGAAGGGGATATAACGCTGTTCTATGATCCTGACAGCAGTGTGAGTCTTACCGCGACCTACAATCCCGATTTCAGCACCATAGAAGCTGACGATCTATATATAAATATAAATAAGAGATATCCTCAGTATTTGTCTGAAAAGAGGCCTTTTTTCATTGAAAAGAACATCTCGCTCCATATGCCAGTTGATATATATTACTCAAGGATGATCGTGGACCCCATATGGGGAATAAAAGCTTCGGGAGTCTTCAGCGATGTCTCGGTCTTTGCCATGGCTGTTGCCGATGAAGATGTTCCTCTGGACAGGCTTGCACTTGCAGGGGAAAACGGATACCGTGATATCTATAACGGACTTGTTTCAATAGAGCGTTCGTTGGGTGACAACGGCACATTTGCAAGGCTGATGGCGGTGAGCGGCGGGGGAGGGAGTTACAGCAACAGCAATCTCTCATTATATATGAACTATATCAGGGATATCTGGACGTTTCAGTATCAGGGTATTTATTCCGATACTGGAAACGGCCATGAGGAGATCCGCGGGTTCGGCCACTACGCCGCGGTGGAGTATTCCGATGCAGATTATTTCGGCAAAGTACAAATGAAGCTCCTTGACCGGGGGATCGAAGCCGATACAGGATATATCCCGGATACAGACCTTGCGCAGTTTTCCACACATGGAGAGTACCGGATAAGGGCTGAGGATGACACAGATTTCATACGATATGGCGAGACCGGTGTAAATCTTGATGTCAAGTTCGTAAGAGATCTCGGTCTGCTCAAAGAGTGGTCAGGAGAACTTTACACCGGATACAGCCTGCGGAATGACTGCAGCCTCTGGAGCGGTTATAAGTATGAGAGGTATCGTATCAGCGGAGAGTTTTATGATGCGTCAGACATATGGGGAAATATAAGTATT
>CAZGIO010000121.1:0-5572 GCA_964525975.1 uncultured bacterium | reverse complement strand
CTGAACATATTATCGGTAAATAACATTGTAAGGGCCATGTCTGATATGGTCTTGACTGGAAGAGCGTACGAAGGGTCAGCTCCTATGACCCGGTTTGTGACAAACAGCTTTGATTTATTCTCAAGGAGACTGCAGGCATCATCAAATATCATGTCGAAAGTCTCAGGGTCCACAGGAAGATTATTAGGCGAAAGCCAGTCTATTGTATCTTCAGACTCCTCTCTTTTGACTATGAGAGTGTCTTTTGGGCTTCTGCCTGTGGATTCAACCGGTGTCCAGGTGACAAGGGCACCGTCCCTTGAAGCCAACGCTTCGCCTTTCTCCACAGCCGCCTTTATCATGTCTTCGCGAGTCATGTCGATTTCGGCGTTTTTTTCCTTCAGTATCAAGTCGATTCTGTTCCTGCTTTCCATCGTTCCTCCTTCAAATTGAAAACAAAAAACTCCCCCCTGTATTCTCATTGGAGTTTCCCACATCAATGAAAAAAATCAAGTAAAAAGTCTTAAGTCACCTGAAAATTACCCTATCCCCCATGAAGAAATTGAATATACCGGAGAAAATACGGGCGATGATGTATCCTTCCACATAGCCGCTGAGACATTTCTCGGTAAGGAGCCGGAGAACAGCCGTATCCACCACCTGTCAGCCCGGTGACAAGGAACTTAGCGTCTCTTTTTATCATAATACCATCTGGGCGGATCCCGGGGCCTGTAGATATTCAATGACACAAGCCCCTGTATACAGGATGAACACAATAGATCAAACTTCTATTTCGCACAAATCAAAGACCGTCATGGAAATTATTTTCAAATCGATAATGGGGACGTGTTGACAGAAATATAACACTCCGTTAAATATGATCATGATCAGCCGGAACTCCCCTTTCAGGTAAGTATTGATATATGTGTGCATGAATAGCATTAATATGCGCCTACAAACAGCAGAGCAGTTGAAATACGGATATAGGAAGAAAAAACGGCGCCAGGACCTGTGGACAACAGTGTTGAGGCATCTGCATTATGTTAGATATAATAACCTCATTTCGGCCTGCAGGCTTTTCGGTATCGGGCCGGCATCCAGGCTGTCCCCGAACCAGTTTACAATATAACCTGCAGTGGATAACCAGCGCAGACCAGCATTGCCCCTCCCAAACCGTGCCATGTAAGATGATCAGACACTACATATCCCGATCTCCGTCTGAAAAGAGACGGATAATCCCTGATAATATCTGCACAGTGGGCTCAAGGATCTCATCGGGATACTCATAAGAGGGGTGGTGCAGCGGAAAGCATCCATGTCCCGCCCCTATCCCGAAAAAAAGCGAAGGAGCGATCTTCCTGTAGTGGCCGAAATCTTCAGACCATAGAAAAGGTCTCATAGCCACGGTGACGTCATAACCGGACACGCCAAGATATTCCATAGCTCTCTCGTATAGATGTCCGTCATTTACAGTCTCGGGAAACGGCTCGATCCTCAATGAAGACACTCTTATTTCTCCTCCATGACGCTCACTGCAAGCCTTTTTTTCAAGTGCCTGTAAAATATCCTCGATCTCCGTCGCGGAATTTGACCTGACGGTGAAGTTAACCATGCCTGTTCCAGGTGCTACGCCGAAGGCGTTTTTCTCGCCCAATCCGAAATGGGTCATTGTTATCACACTGTTTTTATGACGCAAACGTTCCCTTTCACTCACCGCGGCAAGCCCTTTCATCATATCAAAGGGAGATATTGCTTTTTCAGGTTCAGATGCATGGGCCTCTTCACCCATAAAACTGAAAGAGATCCCTGAGGAGGCCAGTGCGAACACCCCGTTTTTCATGATCACCGCGCCTTTTTTAAATCCCGGGATATTATGATGACCCACTATGACTCTGGGCATTATGCCTTTTACTTTCATTGACCGTGCGGCGGCTTCAGCGCCCTTGCCGTTTTCTTCTGAACATTGGAACAGCACAGCTGCATCCAGTTTATCCCCCATGGCCCGGACTGCCGCCGCGGCACCTGCTGCTGCATGTCCGTCATGACCGCAAAGATGAGCCGGTTTCCCTGCGGGACCGGATACTGCATCGATATCACACCGCAGGATAACGATATCCTCTAGAGACGCCCCTTTTTTTGACGCCAGGAAAGACCCGCCCTCAAGATCCGTGAAAAGGACGTCAGGGCAAAAACCCTTGATAAATTCTTTTATTATAATCCCTGTATCCATCTCAAAACCCGATAATTCCGGGCTGCGGTTCAAATGTTTCCTCAACTTTATCACTTCATTCATCATGAGCGGCTCTCCTTTATGTTTTATATCATACCACGATAAGCCTTCATGTTGCAGTCAAATCATCAAAATCCATTGAATATCAGTAATATTGATATATAATCCAAAAAAGGAGTATTATGAAAGATAAAAAGACAAGAAAGATGATGGCAATAGCTCTTACATCCTCACTCGCCTATCTCCTCATGCTTATAGAGACTCCTCTGCCGTTTTTTCCCATATTTCTTAAGATGGACCTGTCAGACCTTCCGGCGCTGATCATCGCCATCCATCACGGTCCTCTCACAGGCGTCCTTGTGGAACTGATAAAGAATATACTTCACGGCATCACAGCTGGTTCAACCGCTTATATCGGAGAGACCGCCAACTTCCTTCTGGGGTCCATATTTGTATCTGTCAGCAGTTATATATTCCTGAGACGAAAAAGCGGACTTTCCTACGTCTGGGGCAGTGCGGCTGCCACAACGGCCATGTCTCTTTCCGCGGTATTTCTAAACTACGCGCTGCTTTTGCCTCTGTATGAAAAAGTCCTCGGTTTTCCCCTTTCAGCGATCATCGAATCAGCCTCAAAAGTCAACAGCGGCGTAACGGGTACGTTATCGTTTCTTTTTCTTGCGATCTTCCCTTTTAATATGCTGAAAGGCATCATCCTTTCCGCGGCAGGTTATTATACCGCCGGAAAAATGCGCCTTGTGAGAGATAAAAAATAAGAGAGAGGGGCTTGAAAAGCCCCTCCCGTCCAGTCATTTTCTGCCGTCTCTTTTTTCAATAAGCTTTTTCAGATATTCCTGATCCCTGTAGATCCTCATGAAACCGGCTTTATCATCCACGTCCACCATCTTTTTCCTGTATTCGATGGCCTGATCAAGGTTGCCGCTCTTCTCATAGATGAAAGAAAGGTTTTCATAGTTTTTCACGATCTTGGAAAAAACTCCTATCTTCTTGTTAATTCCAAGAGAGTCGTTGTAGTACTGAATAGCAACATTGACCTTTCCCATGGTCTCATAGATGATACCAAGGTTCTCATAATCATCTGCGAGGTTCCCTTTATAAGGGAGCTGAGCATCATACTTGATGGCAAGCTCAAGGTACTCAATTGCCTTTGAATAGTTCTCGGCATTATAATGATAAGATGCCAGGTTGTTGTAGGCGATACCGAGTCCTTCTATGCTGTTGAGTTCCTGATTAGCCCAGAGAGATTTTCTGTAAAACAGCTGGGCAAATTTCTTATTGCCCAGGATGTAATATATATTGGCAATATTATTATACTCCCTGGCCATGCCATACTTGTTGTTAAACGCCTCATCCATTATGAGAGCTTTCTGGTAGTATTCCAGAGCCTTCTTGAAATCACCCTTCAGCTTGTAGATGACGCCAATATTATTATAAGCCCATGAAATACTCTCCACATCCCGTTTCTCATCCGCCACCTCTATGCCCTTTTTATAGTATCCTATGGCTTTGTCAAAGTCCTCCAGGGACATATAGGCCCTTCCTATGAGTATCAGCGTCTTGGATCTCAGCTCAGGCACCTCTTTCAGTTTTTCAGCGGTCGTTATAGCTTCTGTATAATTCCCGTTGTAAAACAGTTCCTCGGCTTTCTTGTAGATCTGATCATTGGTCTGTGCAAAGGCCATTGTGCAGGTCAGCAGAAACAGCAGAATCATCCATACAGTCTTTCTCATATCGCACCTCCTTTTTTCTTTCATACTGGAATATTAGTCCATGGAGAGCGGCATTCAATAGTACTTAAGTTGACATTCCTGTTTTGGAACTTAAGTATCATGTCTGGCGCCTTGACACATTGATGATGAAAAAGTATCATATAAAATATGGAACATGCTACGATAACAATCAAGATGTTAAGTTTAATACTGGGGTTCGGACTTGTCATCCTCCTGAGGGATATGAAGAGCCGATACAATTTCAAGTCACTTCGGTATTACACAAATTTCATAGTGGTGACAAACATTTCCCTTTTACTGCGTCTCATCATTGCCTATCTTTCAGCCAATCTTCTCTATCAGGGGCAGTTTCAGTCATATATTTACATGAACATCCTTTTCGACCTTCTTATCCTGCTGCTTGCGTTTGCCGGAACCCACTGTTTTATCCTGTTTGTGTTTTCTCTCTCCGGCCTGGAACGTAGCAGACTGGTCTTACTGATCTCTGTCTTGTCACTGGCGGTGTTTACACCGTTTATGTTGAGAGGCATCTATCTGTATGTTGCCACGAAGAGTGCTGTGACACTCTCATATTACATGGTCATAGCGCTGAGATATCTCACAATATTAAAGATAGCGTCCATGGCTCTGCTGCTGGCTTTCCACCGCAGCGAGACAGCCAGACACAGGATCAGGACATCGCGCAGCGCGGCGCCTGTATTTATTATTTTATGGTGCATCGAACTGATATCCGTGACGATACTCCCTTCGGGTATCACCGGTTTCAGACTTTCTTTCTACTACTTAGGTGTCAATCTTGTATCCCTGATCCTTGCCACTGCATTTTTCGAACATTTTTACGGTAAAAACGCCATTGAACAGAACAAGGAAGAACTCATCAGGGCACTATATGAAAAACAGAGCATATCAAAAAGAGAAAGTGAGATCATCGGTTTCATCTGCGAAGGGATGAGCAACAAGGAAATTGCCTTGGACCTTTCCATATCGGAACAGACTGTCAAACATCATATATACAACATATACAAGAAATTCGGGATAAACAGCCGTGTGGAACTGATCAATATCATCCACTCTATCTGATTCAGAACAGATCATAAAGAACACTGATCTTAAAAAAGTATTCCAATGCTTCCTCTTCAGCTGTTCCCCACTCCTCAACCGCCTGTTTCAATCCCAGATATGCATCGATCCCTCCGGAAGACCTGTATACAACCATGGGATATAAATAGAGCGCTTTCTCATGGGAGGCATACATGTCAAAATCCGCCGTATAATACTGGAGTTTCCCCTTGATCCAGAACTGCTCAGAGAACTGCACCTTTATATCGCTCTTCCAGGTCCTGATAGTGTAGTAATCCTCCAGGGTTTCTTCCGTATAGCTCAGGCTGACATCCAGAAACGGCCCCGGTCTCAAAGAGACCCATGGCTTTAAGAAAAGATACCGGGATGTCCCGGGATCGCTGTCTGAAAACCAGACATAATCCCCCCATCTCAGGTCAAAGCCCGTCTGCATCCGTTCCACGGGTTCAATACTTATATTTCCCCATATGTATGACGCATCATAAAACTCTCCGCTGATACGATATCTCTCATACTTATAACCGCTCCAGAGGCT
>CAZGIO010000120.1:0-5610 GCA_964525975.1 uncultured bacterium | reverse complement strand
ATGTGTCGTCAACCTTAAGCCATTTTCATAATAATAACTCCATTTCATATTCATATGCTAACAGCCGCCACCATAGCCGTATCCATATATATGGTGCTTGTAAAAAAGTTTTCCAAAGGCATCTCCCCCGCAGCTCTTTCCTGGCGACTCATGTATCACGGCGCCATCTTTTACACAGCCTGGATACTTATCTTTGATTTCCACAATATAGGCCATTACATTGGGATCATAACAGGAAGCTGGCTGGTTCTCATAAGCGCCCTCTTTCTCGCGCTCTTCACATCCGTTGGGACATAGCTCCTCACCGCTTACAGCCTTAAGCATCTCGCCGCGGGAGAAAGCGCGGTCTTTATCAACATATCCACGGTGCTCTCTGTCCTTCTGGGACTGATCATCCTTGGAGAGCAGATCACTCCGGGCATGATAATCGGGATGATACTCATCGGGGCAGGTGTCATTCTCTCCGCCAGAGATTAATCAGGCCAGAAAAATCACTATAACTAAAATACAAGAATAGACGGGACTGATAACATGATATTATTGCCCATTTCTTCAGAAATAAAAGACATGACAGCACACTGCGGGCAGCATGCACGCTTCATCACATTTGATCTGGGATGTTTAACCGTTACCGTGTCAGGGCTTTGAAGTTTGTGTCAAGAAGCGCGCTGAGCTTACCTTTCAGAGTATTATCATTTGTGTTCATCCACATGAGTATATACCCTTCAAACATAGCGATGAAACCGGATGCAATATTATCCAGATCAGCGTTCAGCTTTTTGATAGCGCCATTCCTGATGTCATCTTCAAATACCTTGCGGATCTTCTTTTCCACATCTTCATACCGCTCAGACACCGCATCCTTCAACAATTCGGAATTTCTCTTACCCTGTATGATCATATGGATGTATCCCATGTCATAATTACTGCTGCCGAGAAACTCTATGGCTTCTCCGTACAGTTTTACAAAATGGTCGAACATCCCCCGGACCGTTACAACTTCATCGGGAATCGAAATGCCGATACGTGAATAGATGTTGTTGAGAAACAGCTCCGCTGTCTCTTCAAACAGTGCCTCTTTACCGGTATAATGATAGTAAAGACTACCCTTGGTAATGTTTAAAGCATCTGTAATGTTTTTGATAGAGACGCCATTGTATCCGTCCTTCATGAACAGATCCAGAGCGACCTCTGCAATCTCTCGTTTCGTAGGCATGAATAAATTATAATACCAATCAGTTTTAATATCAAGAAAAAATGAACGTGTTCAGCGAGTTTTTTTAGATATGTTAGACTCAGTTAACTTATAAAGGAATATATTCCCCTTTTTCTGATAGGTTATCCCGGAAGTGGTCACATAAAAAGAACCCCCGTCATATGACACCGAATCAGGCCATGACAACCGCATCCCTTCTGTGATATTATCCACACCATCCCCTTCCCTGTAAAGATACAGGGCTTCTTTTTCAACCGCCGTGATGAGCAGCCTTCCATACCTGTCAAACTCCATGCCGTCACAGGCGGGAATAACTCCTGCCTCCTCAATATAATGGTCAGGTACTTGTACATCACGACGCAGATAATCTATCAGTGTCTTCATTCTGACCCTGAAAAGGGTATGCCCCGAAAGCGCCGAATAGTACAAGTAACCACTGTTCACCGCAAGCCCGTCAGCATGGATCTTCAGTTTGATCTCACGGCCGCCCACTGTCAGAGTATCTGTCTCCGCTTCCACTGAACCATGATTCTCTATAAGACGCGTTATCCCGCGGCTTCTGAGATCAAGTCCGATTATCCCCCCTCTCCCTGAATCGGTGATAAAGAGATATTTTCCTCCTTCAGCGGAACGCAGATCATTAAAATATGACTCTGGAGTATACACTTCCGGGCCAAACTCAAAAGAATCCGCAAGCTTGCCCGAGGCGTGATCAAACCGATATATCACAGGAGGAGTATTCGTATCAGAATAAAAAGGAGCGCCATTGTCAAGCACCCACAAGCTGCCGTCCCCGCCCGCATACACAGACTGGATATTGGAAAACATGCCCCCTGCATACGCAGCCGTCTCACTGTCAGGCCAGGGGACAGGACGTCCGTTGATTATCTCACATAAAGCATGCTCCACAGAGACAGACCATCTCGGGTATGAGACAAAGATCCTGCCGTCTCTGAACGCCGCCACGCCTGTCCATCTTTCATGGGACTCCGCAATCTTTTCAATGCTGTATCGGGGGACCTCCACAGTCTCGCTTTTTCTGCAGCTGAATAAGGCAACGAGCACAGCGCAGCACAATATGATAACTTGACGTTTCATCCACAATGATATCACCGCCAGGGGGCTTTCAGCAACCCTTTAAAAACAGCAACCCGCGTTTTAGCTTCTGAAAAACTATAAAGACTTTTTCCGCTGGCCCATATACATTTTCCGTTTCTCAGACGATAATTTTTCTATGGAATAGCGCAGCATGGTCCGCGGCATCTCATGGGCATGGGTATTAAGGAAACGCAGCAGGACAGATTCATCCCTTTTTCCCGCTTCACGCAGCATCCAGCCAGCCGCTTTATGGATAAGATCATGCTCATGGGACAAAAACTGCCGTGAAAGTCTGATAATGTCAGCGAAATCATTTGAACGTATAAAGGCGAAACAGGCGACTAAAGACACCCGTTCCCGCCATAGATCACCGCTTCCAGCCAATTTATACAAAACCCCGCGATCACGGTTGAGAAGATAATCCCCCAGAAGTTTATGCGCCGATGAATCCACAAGGTCCCAGTTGTTCACCCTGTCCAGGTTATCCAGATAAAGGTCCACAACCGCTTTCTTTCCCACTGCGTCACTTTTGCCGTAACACCGTATCATCATAAAAAGCGCGCATAACCTCACTTCATGGACTTCGTGACGCAGCAGCTCACCCAATATCTTTAAATCAGCGCTTTTCTCATAACGCAACGCTATGCTTCGCGTCACAGGCACTCTGGTGCAAAAAAAACTGTCCCCCTCACCATATCCTCCGGGAAACGCTTTATAAAAACGCGCTTTGGCGGCAACGCCTTCAGGATTTCCCGCTTCTCTTATGGCGTCTGCTATTTCACGCGCCAGTGAAGTATTCATATGAGACCCGAATAATTGGCCTTGCCTGTGATATGCTCCGTTGTGATCTTCACAACAGCTGTATGAGCAAGTGATGAAGAGCAGTCGCCGTCCATGCCCGGAGAAAACTTCTCCACAAGGAGTTTCATTGCTTTTATTTTCTCGTCACCTTCTATAAGCTCGGCCTTTCCGAAAACAACCACGCTGGCATATTCAGTATTATATTCTTCAGGATGAAGAAGATACCTGGATACAGCCGTAAAAGACACCTTTGGATTATTCTTTATGGCATCGATCTTATGGCCTGAAAGGGCGCAGTGAAAATAAATGAAACTGTCGTGTGTCACATGATTAACTGTAACACCGTATGGATACCCATCGTCTCCAATCACAGACAACACGCCGTATTCACTTTTCTCCAGGATCTCCAGCGCTTTTTTTCCATCGGTCTCATATTTATTTAACCGCATCGGTCTGAACATGTCGCCCCCTAATATCTCAGTATATAACGCTCTATGAGAAAGACCGCCCCATTAGCCAATATAAGCGATACTACCCATAGAACAAGGTTTATCCTGCTCCGCCTGCTTCCCTTCCCATCGGTGATCTCCGGCTTGAATTTAAATATGAGCCCAAACAGTCCTTTGAACATCACAGTCACGATGATAACCAGCAGCAGCTCTATAACAACTCTCATACTATTTCCTCTCTTTATTATGATTATAATTGATATGAAACTTCTGACAAGCAGATAAACAACACGGGCCCCTGGATACTCCTGTAATTTTTCTCTTTACTCTTTCAGACGAATTTTTTGATAATATGCGACAGCTCCGTAAGGTCAAGGGGCTTCATCACAAATGTATCCACTCCTGCATCCATCATGGAATTAGACGTCACATTCTCCCCGAAGCCTGTCATAAGGATTATGTTTATACTTGGCGCCAGCTTTTTGCACGACGCGGCAAGCTCCAGTCCCGTTATGCCCGGCATGGTAAGGTCCGTAAGCAGTATATCAAATCTTCCCCCATCTTTCACAAAACTCAGCGCCTCGTTCCCGCTCGCCGCGGCAGTGACATCATAACCCAGGCCTGACAGGAAATCGTTCAGCATATTCCGTATCTCAGGATCATCATCGGCAAGAAGGACTGTGCCGCTGCCCTTTACCATATCAGATTCCACCTCTTTGCTTACAGGCTTCACCCGCATGTCCGACATGGGGAAATAGATCTTGAACTCAGTCCCTTCTCCAGGCGCGCTGTCCACGGTGATGCCTCCATTGTGAGCCTGTACGATGCCGTGCACTATTGCCATGCCCATTCCCGTCCCTTTGTTCACGTCCTTTGTCGTGAAAAACGGCTCAAAAATCCTCTCGACAGTCTCCTGATCCATACCGATACCGGTGTCCCGCACCCTCAGAAGCACATATTCTTTTTTACCGTCCAGCCCCGGAGGCAGCAGATCCGTCTTTCCGTCAAACACCGCCTGTCTCACTTCCACTGTGAGCTGTCCCCCTGTATCCTCCATGGCATGATAGGCATTTGTGCAGAGATTCACCACAACCTGCTGCAGCTGGGTCGCATCACCCATCATCAGCCTGCATTTCGCACACACCTTTTCTTCGATCTTGATCGTCGCAGGCATCACAGATCTTAGCATGGGCAGAGCCTCCCTGACGATGTCAGAAAGCTTTTCCGGTTTTTTCTCATGCTCCGTCTGTTTGCTGAATGTGAGAAGCTGTTTCACCAGATCCCGCGCCCTGTTCCCTGCGGATAATATTGAATCAAGATAACCGCAAAGGGGATCATTCTTGTCCTCGATCTTGTGCAGAGCTATGCCCGCATATCCTAAGATAGGCATAAGTAGATTGTTGAAGTCATGGGCTATTCCCCCTGCAAGGGTGCCGATGGTCTCCAGCTTCTGGGAATGACGCAGCTGGCGCTCAAGGAACTCCTTCTCCCGCTCCATCTTAAGCCTCGGTGTGATGTCATGGATGATGGAATAGAGCAGCGGTTTCCCTTCGATCACGATCTTGCCTCCATATACTTCCACATCCCGCACACTGCCGTCCGCTAACCTGTGCTTGAAAATAAAATAGTTCCTTCTGCCATCTTTCGCGTCTTTCATCTCAGCCAGGACTTCTTCCCGTTTCAAAGTGTTGATTTCCGAGATATTTATATGCTTCAATTCTTCCCTGCTCCAACCGTAAAAATTTACAGCGGCGGGATTCGCGTCCATGATGGTGCCGTCTTCAGGATCAATAATAAGCATCACTGCATGTCTGTTATTAAAAATGATCTCATACCGCTCTTTCAGCTCCTGCACTTCCCTTTGCGTTTTCTTAAGGGTATCAATATCCGTGATAGTGCCGTACATCCTCAACGGTTCCCTGGTTCTCTCGTCGTAATTCACACGTCCACGCAACAGCACCCACTTCCAGACCCCTCTCTTTTCCTTCATCCGGAGTTCAAAATCAATTTTTTCATCTCCAGATGAGAGAACCTGTTTAAGATGAG
>CAZGIO010000119.1:2957-5628 GCA_964525975.1 uncultured bacterium | reverse complement strand
GCGGTTACTGCGAAACCCCAGGCTATAAATGGCGTTATATTTCCGCTGATTATAATGAATTGAAAAATGTCATTGGCAAATCGGGCTCTGCAACCGGCAAGATGCTGAAGAAGATGGGCAGCATGATGAACAAGACATATAAGCCCCTTACGGAGTTCCTGGAGAATACAGCCAAAGGCGAAGCTTTGCTCAAGGAATTTGAGGCGCAGGGTGTCTGGCGTGAAGAGAACACTGAATTGCTCCGTACAATAGCCGATTCTATTTCCAAAGGCGCTGTTCCCGGTGAAGCTGCAGGTGACACTTCAGAGGACACAGTGTCCGCGAGAGGGACCGATTATTCAGAGATACTTTCAGGTATAAAAGATAACGTGGAAAAACAGTATGAAGCTATCGTGGCCATGAGCGGCTCCGGTGAGGTGCTGGGAAAGATCAGTGAACTGAATAGCGAGATACTGGAAAAGATCACCGCATTCTCCATGGAGTCTGACCAGGAGAAGTTTAATGAGACCATAAAGATGCTGCTTGATACGTTGAAGAAACCCCTGGCAGCGTCACTGAAGATACAGCAGGAGATATCGGTGCTTGCTGTGTCAATAAAGGACGATCTGAAGAACGGGACCGGTGAACTTCGTGACGAACTGGTGCGGCAAGGGGAGGCGCTGAAAGAGACTGCAGGGAGTTTTTCCAGTTTCTTTGAAGAGAAAAGCGCTCTTCTGGAGGAAAAATTTGCTCCTCTTGAGAATATTATGACAGGTATTTACGATATCAGAGAATTTATGGGTGCGATGACCGAAGGTGTGAGCAAAGTGACAGAACGGATGAGTGAACTGGCGGAAAGCCAGACGCGGCTCAATAACTCATTTGAAAAGAGCATGGAACTATTCAAACGTTTTATCGAAGTACAGGAACAGTATTTTGAGAACGAGGAATCTTCCGTGACACTAAGACGCGCTGAAAAACTCAACGATTCAGGTCTATCCCTTCTTATGAATGGCGATTATGAGGGAGCTGTGGATTATTTCAAGGATGCCCTGAGGCTCAACAGCAGGCTTTGGGGGGCATACAGCAATATGGGACTTGCTTTCTCGGAAAACGGAGAAAAAGAGAAAGCCGCCGCGGTATTTAAAAAACTCATAAATATGAACCCTGAATTTTCAGAAGGTTATTATAACCTGGGGATGGTTTTGTTCGAAAACGAGAAAAATGAGGAAGCGGTGGAGCTGTTTAAAAAGACCATTGCAAAGAATCCCGATTTCTCAAAGGCATATGTGGCTCTCGGGGACGCGCTTTTTGAATCTGAGTCCTATGACAGCGCCATGTCAGCATGGAAAAAAGCCCTGGGACTTGATCCCACACTTGATGATGTGAGAAAGAAGATCGAAGGATTAGCTGATTTGATCAGTGATGAAGGGGAAGATGTATGAAAAAATATAATTTCAGCAGGTCTCTGCAGGAGATCGTAGAACAGGCGGAGTCAGAAGCTGCGGGATCCAGAGCCATCATGCCCGTGCATCTTTTAAAAGCTCTTTTGATGCATCCCGATGACAAGACCGCCTACTGGTTCAAGATACATAACATAGACACGGATCTGCTCCTTAAATGCGTGAATAAAGCTATTGAGGATCTGCCGGAAGATAACGGCGAGACAGATATATCATCTGTCACACGAGAGGTGCTGAGGCTCAGCGGGATCATCGCCATACAGTCAAATGAAGAGGATGTGAGGCCACTCCATCTGCTCATGGCTCTGCTTGATGAACCGGATCCCATAGTGGAAGCGGTATTTGAAGCCGCGGGAGTGGAGTTGAGTTCCCTGGAAGATATTATTTATATCGAGGAGATGAAGCGGTCTTATGAGGAAGATAAAAGCATCATGATGAAATATGGCGTAAACCTCAATATGGTCCTGGAAAAAGGATCATATTCACCTGTGACCGCAAGATGGCATGTCATAGATGAGATCATGGAGATCCTATGCAGGACATTCAAGAATATACCTGTGACCGTGGGCGGTAAAGGCATGGACAGTTCCATGCTGGCTGAAGGCGTCGCTTACAGGATCATGAACGGAGGAGGAGGAGAAGCTCTCCAGGGCCATTATGTGATCCATGTGATGACAGACCTGATCATCGGGGATTCCAGTGATATCAACGGTTTTGTGGCTATATTACGGCAGCTGCTTGAAGAGGCTGACCAGTACAACAACCTGATACTCTATTTTGATGAACTTTATCCTGATTTCTATGATTCAGGCACACTGAACCTGCCCTCGCTGCTTAAGCCGGTGCTGAAAAGAGGACGTATCAAGATCATGGGATCTTCCAGAAAAGAGGGGCTGGCTCTCGTTGTGGATAAAGACCCTTATGTTAGAAGCAGGGTGCATATATTGAAGATGAGAGAGTTCTCCGGGGAAAAAGTCCTGGGTATCCTGGAACGTTTTGCGCGGAGGATCGGCGAAGCGCACGGCATTGGCATCAGCGGACATGCAGTGAAACATGCCTATGAGAACGTCATAGAGTTTCTCAACAGAGATGAGCCCATAGAAGAGACATATAATCTTATTGAGAAAAGGGTCAAAGCCAGTTCATCGGATGTTAAACAGATACCTGTCAATACTGCCACATACAAACAGCTTTTAAGATTTCCCTATATTGACAGGGATGATGTTTCG
>CAZGIO010000119.1:2658-2947 GCA_964525975.1 uncultured bacterium | reverse complement strand
TATGGCAGCCACAAGGAGAATCCTCAAGTTTAAAGGAGAGGGCGCTCCGAAACTCAGAACGGCTGATATTGATGTGATCACCGCTGAGACTGCGGGCATACCACTATGGAGGGTAACCGGCAGCAAGAAGGAATATGCGGACATGGAGTCGCGACTGGCGTCAATGGTCGCGGGACAGACAAGCCAGACAAAGGAGATAGCCGACATTATCCGTCTGAAGGAGAACAGATTCAATCTGGAACCTGAACTGCCCAACGGTGTCTTTCTTTTCGTGGGCCCCAGAGGCGTT
>CAZGIO010000119.1:0-2648 GCA_964525975.1 uncultured bacterium | reverse complement strand
AAAGACCATGATATCCGCCATGGCGGATACGCTGTATGATGACAGTTCAAGGATCACATATCTGGATATGGAGAATTTTTCTGAACCTGAGTCCATACTGGAACTCATGGGATACAGCGATCCTTCAAAAAATGAGAGATATCCTTCGTTTCTTACTGATAAGATATCCCGTTATCCCCATTCCATCCTCTTCCTTGAGGAAATAGACAAAGCTTCACCCAATGTAAGGGACCTGTTCTCTGATATATTCAGGACCGGCCGCTTTCAGGACAGCTTTGGAAACAGAGTCTCATTCAGAGGCATAACAGTGGTGATGACTGTTAAAGCCTATGAAGACAAGAAAAAACAGATGGGATTTATTCCCAGCAGCGGAGCTGATTTCGACCGTGAGGCCGTGCATGAGGCCATGGACGGACTTTTGAAACATGAGATGACGGGAGCTGTTGACGGAGTCATCATTTTCAATGAACTGAAACGGAAAGTGATCACTGAGATCATCGCCGGAAATCTCCAGTATGCCCTGGAAGAGAAGATGGATATAAACTGGAATATCGGAGAAGACGTACTTGAGTTTCTTACCGATGAGGTCATGGCATCCAGCGAAAAGCTTCGTTCCATGCACCGGCTTTTCCAGGAGCATGTCTTTTCTTTCCTTGCGGAACAGTACTATTCAAAGGATATCAGAAGGCGCACCGGGATCACACTGCACTACAGCAAAGAAAGGGGCATGGAACTTAGATGAAACTGATATTCAACAGGTTAAGCCGTGAAAGGCTTAAGATCATACTGCCGCTGTTTTTGCCACTGCTGTTTCTGCTGATCATACTCATTGAATGGGTAAGGCCGCTCAATGTGGATGAAACTGTATATATCAAAGTGGAAAAGGGTGACACCCTGAACTCGATCATACCGGATCTGTATAAATCAGGGATCTATCCGGCGCGTTTTGCTTTCAAGATCTATTACAGGGTATTTCCAGGGAAGATCAACGCCGGTGATTATTTTATACGTGAGGATGTGAGCATCATAAAGCTTGCCAGGATGTTCTCAGAGGGTCATGAGATGGGGATCAAAGTGACTTTTCCCGAAGGGACCTCCTTCAGGAGGATGAGTGAGATCCTGCTGGAAAACGGTGTCTTTGATACAGGAGATGAGATGATGCCGCTTTACAGGGACAGTGTGTTCCTGGAGAAGATGAAGGTCTCCGCTGATACTCTCGAGGGCTACTGTTATCCTGATACCTATTATTTTACAAGCGGGGCGGCTCCTGAAGATATTATAGAGGAGATGCACAGCCAGCTCTTAAAGAAGATCCGCGATAACGGCCTTGAAAAAGAACTCCGGGCTTCTGAATATACCTTGCATGAGATCCTTACTCTGGCATCAATAATTGAGGGCGAAGCCGCGGCGGACTCAGAAAGACCGCTTATATCACAAGTGTTTCGTTCACGTCTTGAAAAAGAGATGCCCCTGGAAAGCTGCGCCACTGTGCTTTTTGCACTGGGACGGCATAGAAAGAAGCTTTATTTTGAAGATCTCGAGATCAAGTCGCCTTATAACACATACAAGCGTTACGGGCTTCCTCCGGGACCTATCAACAATCCGGGGATAGCCTCTATCGAAGCCGCTCTAAGGCCCGCTGATACGGAATATCTTTATTTTGTATCCAAAAAGGACGGCACACATCATTTTTCCAGGACATATGCAGAACATCTCGCCGCTAAAAAGGAATATCTGCAGTGAAAAAAGTGGAACTCCTGGCTCCGGCGGGAAGTTTTGAGAAATTTCAGCTGGCGGCTGCATACGGCGCTGATGCTGTTTATTTCGGCGGAAATGATTTTAACCTGAGAGCGAGAAGTAAAAATTTCGAGATGGACGAGATCCGGAAGATGATGGATCTGCTCCATGCAAAAGATAAACGGGGATATATGACTCTCAATATATATCCCAGGAACATCGATCTGCCGGGACTCCGTGAAACAGCGGCTGCAGCGGAGCAGGCTGGCGTGGATGCCTTTATTGTATCCAATCCGGGAGTTATGAATATTGTAAAAAAAGCCGCTCCCTCATGTGAGATCCATATCAGCACTCAGGCTAATATCACAGATACTGAATCAGCGACTGCATGGCATGACATGGGTGCCTCAAGGGTCATATTGGCCCGGGAACTAAGCCTGGAGGAGATCAGGCAGATATCAGCGGATTCCCCTGTGGAGACCGAGGTGTTCATACATGGAGCTATGTGCATGGCATATTCAGGCCGCTGTCTCATGAGCAAATATATGACAGGCAGAGACGCCAATGCGGGAGACTGCGCTCATCCCTGCCGGTGGGAATACTTTATACGGGAAAAAAGCAGAAAAGACGAACTGTATGAGGTGCAGGAAGATGAACGTGGGATGTATATACTCAACTCCAAAGACCTGATGCTCTACGACCATCTCAAAGGACTTGCTGATTCCGGCATAAGCAGTATGAAGATCGAGGGAAGGATCAAGGGTATACTCTACCTTGCCACGGTTGTGCGGGCATACAGGGGGGCTCTTGACAGCGTATACAGGGGGGAGGAGCCTTCTCCGGAACTCAGGGAGTCTCTCTTTGAAGCCAATAACCGCGGTTATCATGAGGGGTTTATAGATGATCCCATG
>CAZGIO010000118.1:0-5636 GCA_964525975.1 uncultured bacterium | reverse complement strand
TCAAGGCGTTCCGGGCCTATTTTTGAAAAGAACGTGTTGTCCCCTTCCCCCCAGACGCTTTTTATGAAATCAAGCCTTTTGACCGGTGAAGGTTCGGTGGATATGCTCTTCCTTACCTTTGTAATGTCGCTTATAAACCTTCTTTTCTGTTCATCCCCCACCTTATCGTCAAGGATATAGATCTTGGGGGCATTATCGATCTTTTCACTGAGTCTTTCCGCAGACCTTTCCTCATCCACCCAGCTGAATTCCACGTCCGCGTATATATCCTCTTTCAGGATATCCCCCTCTTTCAGGTCAAGGGGCTGATACCTGTTTTCCATGAAGAACAGCGTGATCACGGAAACCAGTATAAATATGGACAGTATAAATATTGCAGTATTGTTTCTGGTGAGCAAAAATGCTCTTTTTTCACCTGTTTTTACCTTATCAGTCTTAGTCTTCTTCATTCTGATACGCCTTTATTATTTCCTGGACCAGTTTATGCCGGACCACGTCCACATGGGAAAAATACACAAACGCTATCTCGCTCAGGGGCGAAAGCACTTTCTCAGCATTCACAAGACCGCTCATCTTGCTTCCTGGAAGGTCGATCTGGGTTATATCACCTGTAACGACGACCTTTGAACCGAAACCGGTTCTCGTGAGAAACATCTTCATCTGTTCAGGGGTGGAGTTCTGCGCTTCATCCATGATGATAAATGCGTCATTGAGCGTCCTGCCTCTCATATAAGCAAGAGGTATGATCTCTATGATACCCTTGGCGATAAGCGCTTCCACTTTTGCCGGAGACATCATCTCAAACAGGGCGTCGTACAACGGCCTGAGGAAAGGATCCACCTTCTGCTGCATGTCTCCGGGAAGAAATCCCAGTTTTTCACCTGCCTCCACCGCAGGCCGTACAAGGATTATCCGTTCCACAGCCCTGGCGTTGAACAGGTCAACAGCTTTGGCCACTGCGAGATAGGTCTTGCCGGTTCCCGCGGGGCCTATTCCAAACACCACGTCAAATTTATCGATGGCGTCCACATACTCCTTCTGATGGAGCGTCTTTGGGGTTATTGCCTTGTTCTTTGCAGTGATTACTATGCGTTTGCTCATAAGCTTATGGAGTTCAGGTTTTTTACCCCTGTTCGCCATATTCACGATATATCTCAGATCCGCCTCTCTTGGCTTATATCCCGACTGCGCCAGCGCGATAAGCTCGCTGAACACGTCCCTGACCTTGATAAACGAAGGATCGCTTCCGCTAATGACCCGTTCTTTGACCCAATAGTCCGAACCTGTATTGTCTCTGATATACTTTACAAATGAATTGTTTGTTCCATAAAGAACCCGAAGATCGACATCTTCGGGGACAATCAATCGGTAGTCGCTGTCAACACCGTTTTCCACTTGTGGTATCACCTCTTCAGAAGGAAAGAGGGGCTAAAAAGCCCCTCCTCAGTACATTCACGGTCTGGGTATTGAAAGGACTACGCCTTCTTCAACCACGTTGGGATTGGAAAGCTGATCTGAATTTGCTTCATAGATCTCTTTCCATCTTTTAGCACCGTCTTTGTAATATACTTCATAGTAGCTGGCGATCTTTCTCAGAGTCTCGCCTGCGTATACTGTCCATTCGGCGGCAAGTACGCGGGGAACTTTAAAAGTCTGACCGGGATAAATAAGGTCAGGATTTTTTATCTGGTCCCTGTTGGCTCTGTAAATAACAGGCCATTTCCAGTAATTACCTTTTCCGTAAACTTCTTCGTATTCAGCGAGTTTTGACAGCCAGTCACCTTTTTTGACTGTATATTCAGCTGCTTTCTCACCAAATTCTTCCAACAGAGCTTTCTCATCAGCTGTCCACTGAACAATGGAATCTGCTTCCTGATTAACAGCTGAAATCTGTGATTCGAGATCTCCGTTTGTCTGCTCGAGCTCTGCATACTGCTGATTGGCCATAGCCTCTCTCTGCTGATAGTATGTGATGAACTCTTCAGCTGAAGCTTTCTCAGGAGGTACAGTGATATCCTGTGCCATCACAGGAACTATGAAAGCCAAAACCAAAATAATTAAAGCTAATTTCTTCATAGACTCCCCCTCGCTTACCAAAGTTTACCCTGAGATTCTTTAATCAGATTATATTTCTCAGGCTCAGCTTCGTTTTTCTTAGCTTCATCGAGATCTTTTTTAGCCTCATCAAGTTTCACTTCATTGGCATCGATCTCTTTTTCCATTTCCTCTACTTTGATCTCCGCAGCTACTGCGGCATCTTTAGCGGGTACTGCTTTTTCAGGTATGACCACCATCTTGTCATGATCCATGGTCTCTACTCTCTTAACGCAGCCAGTACCTGCCAAGAGGAACATAACCGCTACTAAAATTAACAGAACGCTTTTTTTCAAAACACTCACCTCCTCAGGTTATCCGAACTTACATCCTACAACGATTATAAAACAATTCTCTTTACTGTCAATCACTTTTTATTATTCACCATTATTCCCAATTCATCAAGTTGTTTTTCAGAAACTTCAGAAGGAGAGTCTGTCATGAGGCATGCCGCAGTTGTTGTCTTGGGAAATGCGATGACGTCTCTGATGGACTCCACACCCAGAAGTATCTGCACGAAACGGTCGATACCCGGAGCTATTCCGGCGTGGGGCGGTGTCCCGTATTTAAGGGCTTCCAGGAAGAACCCGAACCGTTCCTCTCTATCCTCTCTGGATATGCCGATGGTCTCAAAGACTTTATCCTGGAGTTCCTGCATGTGGTTACGGACGCTTCCGCTTGCTATCTCCTCCCCGTTCAGTACCAGGTCGTATGAACGGGACCTGATCTTGAGTGGGTCATTATCCATATATTTTTCAACATCTTCCAGCACCGGCATGGTAAAGGGATGATGTTCCGTCTCATACCGTTCTTCATCTTTATTATAAAAGAACATGGGGAAATCCGTTACCCAGAGGAACTCAAGCTTGTCTTCAGCCAGAGAAAACATATCTCTGAGCTCCAGCCGCACTGCTCCAAGGGAGAGAGAAGCTGTCATGCTGTCCGAGGCCACAAGGAAGACCACATCCTCTTTTTCCATCTCAAAGGCATCGGCAACTGACTGCCCTTTGTCTTCAAGGAACTTGGCCACAGGTGAATTCAGCTCACCGTCCTTATAACGGAACCACATAAGCCCCCCTGCGCCGCGTTTTTTCGCGGTCTCTGTAAGCCCGTCGATGATCTTTCGCGTGACCTCATGTCCACGGAGCCTGATACCCTTTATCCTGCCCCCGGCTTCATTGTTGGATTCCAGCACTTTAAAACCCTTTACAGCGATCTTATCCGTCACATCCTGTATAAGGAGTCCGAACCGTGTATCCGGTTTGTCTGAGCCGTAGGAGGACATGGCTTCATAATAGTCCATGCGCCTGAACGGCGTGTCCAGTTTTTTCCCTGTGGAAGTCTCCACCACGTATTTAAAGAGCTCTTCTGTCATGGCAAAGACATCTTCCTCGTCCGCGTAAGACATCTCCACATCGAGCTGAGTGAACTCAGGCTGTCTGTTGGCTCTGAGGTCTTCATCCCTGAAACAGCGCGCTATCTGGTAATACTTATCCACGCCGCCTATCATGAGCAGCTGTTTGTATATCTGAGGAGACTGGGGAAGAGCGTAAAAGGAACCGTTCTGGATCCTTGAGGGCACAAGATAATCCCTGGCTCCTTCCGGTGTGCTTTTTGAAAGCACCGGGGTCTCCACTTCTATATATCCCTTATAATCCATATGCTCGCGTATGGCTTTTATTACTTTATGCCTGAAACGAAGGTTCTTCTGCATCTGATCAGTCCTGATATCGAGATAACGGTATTTCAGCCGTGTCTCTTCAGACTGTGTGCCTGAAACAGGATAAGGGCTTGAGTGTGAATAGCGGAAAAATGAATCCCCTATGATCTCTATGTCCCCTGTTGCCATCTCAGGGTTCTTGTCTTTTCGTTCAGCCACTCTGCCTGAGACACCGATGGAATCTCCCACTATGCATTTTGTTATATCCTTGAGGGCTTCTTTCTCCATGTCAAAGACCGCCTGTACGAGACCTGAATGATCCCAGATATCCACAAAAACAAATTTTCAGAAATCCCGTATTTTGCGTATCCAGCCGTTGACCGCTGCGGTCTCTCCCCCATTTGAAAGGCTTATGCGCCCGCAGTAATGTGTTCTCTTTATTAACATAAATCCTCCGTTATTTCAGTATATCTCCAAGATTATCGATCCTGACATAGACTTCTTCGCCGCTTTTCATGTCTTTCACGTGGAGTTCTTCGCTGTCCAGTTCCTCGTCACCCAGAAAGACCACGTAACGGTATCCTTTTTTATCCGCATATCTCAGCTGGCTCTTAAAAGACCTTTCATCATAAAGCATGGCGACCTTCCAGCCGCAGGCGCGGATGCTTTCCACTTTTTTCAGGAGCTTCGGGCTTCTGCTGTTCCATACTGCAAAGACGCCGGGAATATCCGGCACCTCTGCGCTGCGCGCTCTAAGCATCTCTATGATCCTGTCCACACCCAGGGCAAAACCAAATCCCGGAGTATCTTTACCACCCAGTTCTTTCACAAGGCAATCGTACCGTCCCCCGCCCATGAGGGCGTTCTGGGCTCCGAGTTCTTGTGAATAGATCTCAAAGACAGTCCTTGTGTAATAATCAAGCCCGCGGACCAACCTGTTATCCTCTCTGAAATTGCCCCCCCTGGCATCCAGATAGTCTTTCAGTTCCCTGTGGAATATCCTGCATTCGTCACAAAGATAGTCCTGTATCACAGGCGCCGCCTCGATCACACCGCTGCAGCTGTTTTTTTTGCAGTCAAGCACCCTCAAAGGATTGGTCTCTATGCGGTTCCTGCAGTCATGACATAGTTCCTCTTCATGGCTTTTCAGATAATCCTTCAACGCTTCATTATATCGTGGACGACAGTTCCCGCAGCCAATATTGTTGATGGTGACCGCTGCATCGTCTATGCCCAGGGCGGAAAAGAACTCCATAAGCATTGTGATGACATCCGCGTCAAGGAGAGGGGAGGCTTCTCCAAAGGCTTCAACACCTATCTGGAAAAACTGTCTGTATCTGCCTTTCTGCGGGCGCTCATACCGGAACATGGGGCCTGAATAGTAATACCGTTTCACGGGATCGCTCTTGTCCATGCCCTGTTCTATGTAATGTCTTACCACCCCCGCTGTACCTTCCGGACGCAATGTGATGCTGCGCCCTTTCCTGTCGGGAAATGTATACATCTCTTTTGTGACTATATCCGTGTCATCGCCTATGCCCCTTGCAAAGAGCTCAGTACGCTCTATGACAGGTATCTTTATGTCTTCAAAAGAATATTTTTCAAATATCTTCCGCGCCGCATCCTCAACATGGCGAAAAAGCTTTGCGTCTTCGCCAAAAAGCTCTCGCACTCCCCTGAGTGATCTGATCATCTTAACCCTCCCGAAATAGTTCGATGTAACTATATCATGATTTTTCCGTTTATCAATCATAATCAGACGGTTGAACTTGAGTGAAAAAAGACATATATTTATATATGGAAACAAAACACAGGATTTTTCTCTCTGAAAGTGAACTGAAAGAGTTCCTTCCTGATGAAGAGACAAATTTCGAAGTCTACA
>CAZGIO010000117.1:884-5647 GCA_964525975.1 uncultured bacterium | reverse complement strand
GTGGTTTTAAAAAAGAAGCATATTGCTGATTACGGATCGAATGTTTTACCCTTGCGGGAAGCTCCATGAGACGATACTCTTGGTACATGAAGAACGAACTCCGGACCCTGACCTGGCATGCCCTGCAGACTTACACAGGCAGAGAAGCATTGGTGCAGCAGTACATTGAAGGAAACATGCCGGGGCATACCCCCTATCTGCCCAAGCGCAGACTCCTTGAACGCAAAGCCGGCGGTTTCAGGACTGCGGAAAAACCTCTTTTTCCGGGAGATATTTTTATAGCAGGGGACATGGACGCCGAAGCCTGCGGGGAGCTGCGAAAATGCAGCGGTGTCATCAAGATCCTCCGCAGCGGGGACACTTATGCCGACACAGTCAAAAAAGAGGAGATGGACTTCATCTTCGACCTCACGGGCGACACGGACACCATAGAGATTTCCACAGCCATGTTTGATGTCAATGACAGGATCTCGATCATATCCGGCCCCCTGAGATCCATGGAAATGGACATCAAGAAAGTGGACAGGCGCAGGCGCAGGGTCTTTGTTGAGATAGAGATCTTTTCTGAAAAGCGGGAGATCTCACTATCATATGACATCGTGCAAAAAGCAAACGGATAAGTCTTCGGGACGTAAAGTATTTGATCCCTCTGCTGTTGTTTTTCGACATGTTCACGCGAAACAGTCCACCGTTTAATATGAGATCCCCATATTGAAGTAAAAGCATGATATTTTTGCTTTTAAAACGATATTTATTTAACCGATTTGAGTTGACAACTGAATTCTAATCAGTAAGCTGATTTCAGAAAAGCAAAGCAATTCAAGGCAATGATTTTTTATAAATTTGAAAGGAGAATATTTATGAAGACAAAAGATTTCATCAACATGGACAACACTTACGGTGCTCACAACTATCACCCCATTCCCGTGGTTATCTCAGAAGCAAAGGGCGCAAAGGTAAAGGATCCCGAAGGCAAGGAATATTTTGATTTCCTTTCCGCTTATTCAGCAGTGAACCAGGGACACAGACATCCCAAAGTCATCAAAGCGCTCACAGACCAGCTGGAACGATGCACACTTACATCACGCGCTTTTCATAATGACATGATGGGCCCTTTCCTGAAAAAACTGTGTGATTTCACAGGTTTTGAGATGGCTCTGCCCATGAACACAGGAGCGGAAGCTGTGGAAACAGCGCTGAAACTCGCACGCAGATGGGGCGCAGAGAAAAAGGGTGTGGAAAACGGCAAGCAGGAGATCATCGTTGCTGAAAACAATTTCCACGGCAGGACAATATCCATCGTCTCTTTCTCAACTGATCCCGACGCCAGAGTCAACTACGGCCCTTACACACCGGGTTTCAAAGTAGTGCCTTACAACGATGCCAAAGCTATTGAAGACGCCATCACTGAAAACACATGCGCAGTGCTGCTTGAGCCCATCCAGGGCGAAGCCGGAGTATTTGTTCCCGATGAAGGATATCTGAAATCTGTTTCCGAGATCTGTAAAAAGAACAACGTGCTCTTCATCGCCGATGAGATCCAGACAGGTTTCTGCAGGACAGGCATGAAGTTCGCTGTGGATCATGAAGGCGTAAGACCTGATGTCATGACATTGGGTAAAGCCCTGGGCGGCGGCCTTATTCCTGTTTCAGCCGTTGTAGCTGACAAGAACATCATGGAAGTCTACACACCGGGCACTCATGGCTCGACATTCGGCGGATATCCCCTGGCCATGGCTGTGGGTATTGCCGCCATCGAAGTGCTCGAAGACGAGAAACTGGCTGAAAAGTCACAGGAACTCGGCGAGTACTTCCGCAGCGAAGTTTCCAACATCGCCTGCGACAAAGTAGTTCAGGTCCGCGGTAAAGGACTGCTCAACGCCGTTGTATTCGAAGATGGCTTTGAGGCCTGGGATGTATGCATCGAGCTGAAAGAAGCGGGACTTCTCGCAAAACAGACACACGGCAACATCATCCGTTTTGCTCCTCCTCTTGTTATTACCAAAGAAGAGCTCACAGAAGGCATCGCCATCATCAAAAAAGTATTCGAAAACATCAAGTAAGAACATCATATCAGCCCGCTCCCTTTAAAAGGAGCGGGCTTTTTTGATCCTCTTAAAAAATCTCAACCTATTTTGTATTCTCTCCTTGACAATTACCTACCGTGCGGTATAATGCAGTCAGGAAAAGCTTTTTCCGGAAAGCCGGACACCACGCCGACAACCGCTTTTTCATACACCTCTTGTCAGTTATGTCCGACGGGACCGCCAGTCTGTCGATGGTTTTCAGGAAAAAGAAAAAAGCCCCGCGAAAGCGGGGCTTTTTATTTCAGACTTTATATTCCAAGCCAATTTTCAGAGCGTCGATATTCTGATCCACCGCTTTGGCGGGGACTGTCTCTCTGATGAGATCCTCCATGACCTTCATATCCAGGAACTCGCAGTGAGCTGTAAGGAGCCCCAGCACGATAATATTGGCAAAAAGCGGTTTCCCGAATTTTTCAATGGACATTTTCGTTGCGGGAATGGGTATATGTTTTCCGCCCACGCTGTTTTTCATCTCGAACACAGAGGAATCTGTGATGACCAGCGCGTGGTCAGCGGCTTTTGGGGCAAACATATCCACACCGATCTCAGCCATGGCCACGAAAATATCAGCGTGTTCCACGTGGGGAAATTCCACGAAGCCTTCAGCGACCACCACTTCAGCTCTTGTGGAAGTACCTCTGGATTCAGAACCGTAAGCCTGTGATTGTGCCGCGTAAAATCCCTGTTTGACAGCGGCTCTGGCAACGATATTGGCGGAAAGAATGACACCCTGTCCTCCGATACCGGCAAACATTATCTCTTTCATATTCTGTCCCCTTCCGTCTCAGAACTTCCCGACCATGATCTTATCGTCGGAATATTCGCCTTTGAACATCTCACTGTTCTCTTTCATCCAGTTAATCATCTTTGCGGGATCCCTCAGCGCGTTGCGTTTACCGTACTGCACCGGGCAGCCGGTCATGACATCAAAGAACGAGAACTCATCTCTCTGCAGTTCTGTCTTGATGGCGTTTTTCAGCTGGAGGGCGTGGTAAGCTGTATATCTGTACACATGTTCAGCACCTGCGCCCTTCACCAGTTTCACCAGGTCAAAGGGACGGTAATGGTTTCCTGAGGGGGTCGTCATTGTCTTGGCGCCCACAGGCGTGGTAGCTGATGCCTGTCCCCCTGTCATGCCGTAAATATTATTATTGCCGCAGATAACTGTTATAGGCAGCTGCCTCCTGGCCGCATGGATCAGGTGATTGCCGCCGATGGTGGTGAGGTCTCCGTCTCCGCTGAGCACTACGACTTTCAGGTCGGGATTAGCCATTTTAACACCGATGGCGTAAGCGATGGCCCTTCCGTGTGTGGTATGAAGGGTATCGGTATTCATATGGGGGGAAGCAATCCATCCTCCGCAGCCGATACCTGATACCAGTACCAGTTTATCCTGATCAAAATCCAATTCTCCCAGAGCGTTCACAAAGGCGTTCAGCAGTATACCGTGTCCGCATCCGGGGCAGAACGTGGAGGGAAACACCTCCTGTCTAATATATTTGAGGTAGTCCTTATTCATCTTTTCCCTCCTCTTTTTTCATTGTTTTTTCTTTATCCTTGAATATATCGAACAGCCAGGTACAGCATCTGTCGCCGTTATTCTGCCGCAACATGCCTTTGGCTTCTTTTTTCTTTTTATCCATAATATCACATCCTCACAGTTCAGCCCTGATGTCTGCGGGGTCGATCACTTCTCCGTCGGCTCTGTTCACACCCACGATCTCCGTATTATGCACATACTTCTGTATTTCTCCGCGGAGCTGGCCGAAGTTCATCTCCGGCACAACGATCTTTTTCACGCGGTCGCCCAGCTCTGTGAATTTCTCCACGGGCATGGGCCATACTGTCTTCAGTCTTAAAAGCCCTGCTTTGACGCCTTCTTTTCTTGCGTCGTTCACTGCCTTTAAGGCGGCTCTTGCGGCAAAACCGAAAGAGACAACCAGAGTATCCATATCATCGGTATGATACTCCTCATATTCCACGATCTCATCTCTGTGGTTATCGATTTTCAGGCGCAGGTGATCAAGGAGCCGTTCCTGAGTCTCTCTGTCCTGTGTCTTTCTGTAACCGTCGGGAGTATGAGTGGATCCTGTGACAAGTAGTCTTTTTCCGTCTCCGAATCTCGGCATGGGAGGCACGGCATCCAGGGGATCCGAACCGCCGAAGGGTGAGCCTTCGCCCTTAGTGACTCTGTCAAATACTGTTATATCCTCTTTGACCTGGACCAGTTCCCTGAGGTGCCCTGTGGCCTCCTCCAGGAGTATGATCACAGGCGTCCTGAACTTTTCAGCGAGGTTAAAAGCTCTCACTGTCTCATAGAACGCCTCCTCGACGCTCCATGGGGAGACTGCGATGATGCTATGCTCGCCGTGTGTGCCCCAGCGCGCCTGCATAAGGTCACCCTGTGCGGTCCTTGTGGCCTGTCCCGTGGAGGGACCCACCCTCTGGACGTCCACAACAACGCACGGGGTCTCGGTCATGATGCCGTAACCCAGGTTTTCCATCTTCAAAGACATGCCGGGTCCGGAAGTGGCTGTCATGGATTTTGTCCCGGTCCATGAAGCGCCGATGATGGCGGCCATGGATGCGATCTCATCTTCCATCTGCATGAAGACGCCTTTTTTCTCTTCCTCAAAACGTTTGACTATGGTCTCCATCACTGGGCGTGCTCTATGC
>CAZGIO010000117.1:0-874 GCA_964525975.1 uncultured bacterium | reverse complement strand
CTCCATCAC
Organism: uncultured bacterium; assembly: GCA_964525975.1. GTDB lineage: Bacteria > Macinerneyibacteriota > Macinerneyibacteria > Macinerneyibacteriales > DSCS01 > CAZJQC01. The sequence goes on along the minus strand of CAZGIO010000117.1, from coordinate 865 downwards.
TTCGCTTGCAGGGGTGATGGGATAGCCGGCGAAAAATCCGCATCCCGCGGCGACGGCGCCTTCGGCGCACGCCTCATCGCCCTGCATGAAATAATTTCCGGGTTTCAGATGACATTTTAACTTTTTTTCAGGCATCTTTCACTCCTCTTCATCTTCTATGGTTATGGCCAGATCGGGGCAGTGTGACGCGCACATGCCGCAGCCGATACAATCCTGGGGACGGGCGGCTGTGCTTACCACGATACCGCGCTCATCTATAAGGCCGGCCTTTTCAAAGACATTTTTAGGGCAGAGGCTCACGCAAATGTAGCAGCCTTTGCACCAGTTTTCACGTATTGTGACTTTATAAGCCATATCATCCTCCTTTATATGACGCCCTGGTCACGGAGCTCGTTTATCTTTTCCTTATCATATCCCATTTTTTCCAGGAGCTCATCTGTATAACTGCCCAGAAGTGGCGGAGCCTCTCTGAAAGAGACAGGAGTTTCCGACATTTTTATGGGGCTTCCCACCAGCTTGACCTCACCCGCGGTGGGATGGGGCATCTTCACCATCATCTCCCTGTGGAGCACCTGGGGATCCTGGAATACCTTGTCTATTGGATTGATGGGGCTTCCGGGTATGCCTTTCTCCTCCATGCCTTTAAGCCAGTACTCGCCATCCTGTGTGAGGAGCACTTCCTCGATCATGGGAATAAGCTTATCCCTGTTATGGACCCGGTCCTTGTTGGTTGCAAACTCAGGGTCATCAGCCCATTCGGGATGTCCCAGCAGCTGGGAGAACCCGCGGAACTGGCCGTCATTGCCAACACCCACAATAATGTATCCGTCTTTGACCTGAAATGCCTGATAGGGCACGATATTGG
>CAZGIO010000116.1:0-5767 GCA_964525975.1 uncultured bacterium | reverse complement strand
GTTCTCCGGGCCGAAAGCCACCTCGTCTTCAACCAGCGCTGTCACGATCTGATTGTCGGGGTTCTGGAAGACCGTGCCGGTCTTTTTACGTATGAGAAAGAGGTCATCCTTAACCGTGTCCATTCCGTCCACGGTGACGGACCCGTGAAGGGGGGCGAGGAGTCCGTTTATGAGCCTGATAAAAGTGCTTTTGCCTGATCCGTTTGGTCCGATGACACAGAGGAATTCCCCCTCATTGATGTCCAGATTTACATCCCGCAGGACACTCTTTCCTTTATACCCTCCGGAAACGTCCTGAAACCGTATCATTCAGCCTCTCCCGCCAGGGAACTGAGAGCAGCCGCCTTGACTTTATTTCCCGTGAGTTCATAGAGTACGCTGAGCATGCCCGGGTCGGTCTTTTTTGCTTCGGGCCCTATTTGAGACACCGCCTCTTCAAACTCACTGATCTTACCCAGAGCGAACAGAGAAAGAGCTTTCAGGACAGCACAGTTGCCGTTTCCGTCCCCTGCGTATTCCAGCGCCTGTCCATATTTACCCTGCAGGTATGCTGCAAGGACACTGTTATAGAGAGCGCTGCTGTTACTTTTTTTCAATTGAGACGCGTGAAAATAACCTGCCGCCTTGAAATAATTTTTTCTCCGCGCTGCTGTGATCCCCAGCTGAAAATAATCTTTATGGGAAAGCCCCGCGGGGACTCTGTACTCATCCAGAGGGGCGTATATCTCACGTGGTATCTTCACAAGGGTGCCCTGTGATATTTTATCGGGTTTTCGTATCCGGTTATATCGGGCGATGCTGTCTGTCTTCCGGGAAGAACCGGTGTAATTAAGGGATACAAGAGATAGAGTCTCTCCTTTTGTGACCATGTGGATAATATCTTCTCCCCACACCGCCGTGGTAAAAAGCAGCGTCACAAGAGACAGGACTACAGCCTTCATATGAATATCTCCCTTACCTGCGCCATGGAATCCGCCCTGTTTGCGGCCATCCTGACCTGCTTGGCGTCACGCCATCCCTTTACAAGAAACGGCACCATCTTTCTCATCTCCACAACCCCCCTTCTCTCACCATGACACTCTGTACGTTCCCTGTAGAGCCGCATGATGATCCCCGAAGCTTCCTCTCTTGAAAGGGGCATTTCCCTTTCCTCTTTTATCTCTCTGAAGATCTGCGGTCTGCTGAGAGCGCCCCGGCCTATCATGATCTCATCCACGCCAGTTGCGGCCGCCATATCAGCGGCGTCCTTCATGGTCTTTACATCGCCATTACCCACCACAGGTATCTTCAGCGCGGCATTCAGTTCTCCTATATGCTCCCATGCCGCTTTTCCCGTAAAACCCTGGGTCCTGGTCCTTGCATGGAGGGTGATATGGTCCACGCCCTCTCCTTCTGCCATCCTGCCGATCTCCAAATAATTAAGGTTTCTCTCATCCCAGCCGGATCTGATCTTCACGCTGAAACGGCTTTTTTTCACAGCAGCCCGCATGGATGAGAGTATGCGCCTGAGCAGTTCGGGATCCTTAAGCAGCGCTGACCCTCCACCTGTCTTGACCACTTTTCTTACGGGGCACCCTGCATTGAGGTCGATATATTCCACACCGCGGCTTTCAAGGTAAGCCGCGGCGGAACCCAGCAGCCCGGGATCGCTCCCGAAAAGCTGAACCGCCACAGGGGGCTTTTCCCCCTCGATGGACAGCAGTTCCATGGCTTTTTCCGGCAGTATGGAAAACAGGTGGCAGTTGGCCATCTCCGTGAAGACCACGTCTGCTCCGTTTTCCCTGCATATGTCCCGGAAAGGACGGTCTGTGTATCCCGCCATGGGGGCAAGATAGAGTCTCATCTTCCCCTCAGCGCCTTTTTCAGGGCAAGCAGGCTGTTTCTGGCTTTCTCCGCCATTATAATCGCTCTGTATTTCACAGGCCTGCAGGGATAATCATATGTCCCGCAATAGGTCACCACCCGTCCGCCGAATCCCGCCTTAAATTCCGACAGGCCTGCCCAGGGATGGTTCTTTGCACCTGGAGGAGCCACTCCCCACATGTCATAACTCTTTGACCCCCTGCTCACAGCCTCTTTCAGGGCCTCCCATTGTATGGCTTCATTGGGACGCCTGTTCCTTTCGCGGTTTCCCGAACCGGAAAACATATATATGGATTCTCCGTTATGGTGCACTATAAAAGCTCCCGCCAGGAGTGTCCCCCTGTAGAAAGCCCCTGTTACAGTGAGCTTTCCCGCAGCCACGAATGTAGTGTAAAAATCCTCATAATAACCATAAGGGTGGATAAAGATATTGTTCCGCGCGGCTGTCTCTTTATAGATATCATACCACTCCCTCAGCTCACGGGGTTCCAGGGAGCGGATCTCCACATCCTTTTTCGGAGCGGATCTGATCTTGTTCCGCTGCTTGGACGTGAAACCGGCCCACAGTGTCTCTTCATCGGCAAGGGGCACCAGTCTTGTGTTTCTGTACTGAATGTCATAGGGCGCTTTTTTATACCCCAGGGCGGAAAACAATCCCTCTGTGTCTTTCTCTTCCTCCATATCAGGTTCAATACGTATAAAGAGAGGGGTTTCATCTTTTCCCCCGCAGAACGCCCCCGGCAGCGCTTTCAGTATGCCGCTGACCATATCCTTCCGGGACATGTCCATGAAGGGACCTTTGGGGAAATAGAGAAAAAAACCTCCTGGAATATGCCGCCGGAGATAGAGCCCCCCCCCGGCGGGTTTGTCTCCGTAATAGAAAGCCGCAAGCCCGGGCTCCCACCCGTGGCGGCTTTTAAAGTCACCCCACTCAGGTGTCTGGAGGAAACCTCCGTTCAGACCTCCGGTGGCTTTGCGGAACTCTTCCGCCGTGACGTCTGTCTTAATGTCAATTTTCATAGATCTCATCATGTTTCCTTACATATTCCCGTATGCTCTCTGCAATCTGAGAGGCTATCATTTCTTTATAACGGCTCTGTTTCAGGAGTTTTTCCTCGGCAGGATGAGAGATAAACCCCATCTCGATGAGTATGGAAGGCATATAACAGTAGCGGAGGACATAATAGATATTCTGTTTTACTCCCCTGTCGATCCACCCTGTGCTCCCCACAAGGTTCTTCTGCACCACCATGGCCAGGTCGCTGCTCTCCTTGAGATACCGGTTTTGAGTTATATCAGAGAGTATCATCTCCAGGACGGCGGCGTCTGTGTACTCAGACTCGTACTTGATATCCTCATTTTCCTTGATGGCCAATGCCCGGTCTTCATCATTGAGGGCTTCTCCAAGGAAGAAAGTCTCCACTCCTCTTGCTATCTTGCGTCTTTTTTTTCCTGCAACGGCATTGGCATGTATGCTTATAAAAAGGTCCGCTTTGATCTTATTGGCTATTTTCGCCCGCCCGCTCAGGGGGATAAAGACATCGGAGTCGCGGGTCATCACGATCTTGATGCGCTTATTGCCGCTTAGTTTGTCACGCACGCGGCGGCTCACATCCAGGACGAGGTCTTTCTCCTTATACCCCGTAGGCCCCACAGCCCCTGAGGACTTGCCCCCGTGTCCCGGATCCAGGACGATTACCCATTCATCTTTTTTTCGCCGGTGGTCTGCCGGATCCTCTTCCTCGGGAGGTTCGGGGACCACTGTAACAGGAACGGGATCGGGGGGTTCTTTTATATCTTCCTTTTCCTCGGCGTAATCAAGAAAAGCGAGTTCCGGTTCCACCGCTTTGTCAAGAAGCGGGGTATAATAGAGCCTGATATTGAGAAGCGTCCCCTGTTTCAGTATCTTGTATCCGTATATCTTCCGTGAAGGTTCAAGGGATATCATCCCGTTATCCACCAAGGCTTTGACTCCCCTTTTAAGCTGAAGCCCCGCCTTGTCTGTATTCAGGAAGATAGTGAGATTATTATCCGAGACATAGGCCCTTGGATCTCCGGGATCACCCTGATATTTAAGGCATATGAGGTGTGAAAAAGCTTTTTCTTCTTCCGCGAAACTGGAAAGACGGGCGGCAAACATTTCCGCTGCGAAGAGCAGCGCGATACAGGCTGTAAACAACCGTTTCATCTCACCTCCGCTTAAGTTCTCTCATTGCGTCTCTATGCATGTCTCTCTTTTTAATATCGTCCCTTTTATCATAATGTTTTTTGCCTGTGGCCAGGGCGATCTCGATTTTCAGAATATTTTTATCGTTGAAATAGGCCTTCAGGGGCACCAGGGTATATACCTGCTGAGCCACCTTGCCTCTGAGTTTTCTCAACTCGCTTTTATTAAGGAGCAGTTTTCTGTTTCTTTTTTCTTCATGGTTATTGAACGAGGCCGTCTCATAAGGGGCCACGTGGGAGTTCACAAGGAAGAGTTCTCCGCTTATGAAACGGGCATAACTCTCTTTGATGCTCATCTTTCCTTCCCTGCAGGATTTGACTTCCGTCCCTGATAAAACAATGCCGGCTTCAAATGTCTCGACAATGTGATATTCGAAGCCGGCTTTTTTGTTTTTTGCTATGATCTTAGCCATTCAGCCCTTTTTTCGCCACCTCGACCAGAGCCTTGAAACCGGCCTCATCGGAGATTGCGATCTCTGCGAGCATTTTTCTGTTAAGATCCACTTCAGCGAGTTTCAATCCGTGGATGAACTCAGAATATTTCATATCGTTCATGCGGCATGCGGCGCTGATCCTTGCGATCCACATCTTCCTGAAATCTCTCTTTTTCTGCCGTCTGTCCCTGTAGGAATACTGAAGGGCTTTTCTGTGGGCATTAAGCGCCATCTTATAGAGTTTGCTCTTGGCACCCCAGTAGCCCTTTACGGCTCTGAACAATCTTTTTTTTCTTTTTCTCCTGGCTACACCGCTTGTTGCTCTCATCTCAAGCCCTCCTTAGAATTTGTAGGGGATCATGTCCCTTACTCTCTTGTTATCTGATTTATCCACCAATGTGCTCTGGCGGAGATTCTTTTTTCTTTTAGCGCTCTTCTTTGTAAGAATATGGCTTTTATTCGCTTTGTTCCTGACGATCTTGCCGGAACCTGTGACTTTGAACCGTTTTGCAGCGGCTCTTTTTGTTTTGATCTTAGGCATAATATGTCACTCCCTTTCTACTTTTTCGGTGATATGATCAGAAACATCAATCGTCCTGCCTGATCGATGTCTTTTTCTAATTTAGCGACTTCTTCGAGTTCCACCAGAAGCTGTGCCAATATCTCACGTCCCTTGTCAAGATATGCCATCTCCCTGCCCCTGAAATAGACACCCACTTTTACTCTATGTCCTTTTTCAAGAAATTCTCTGATGTGTTTGACTTTGAAGTTATAGTCATGGATATCTGTCTTGGGCCGGAACTGTATTTCCTTCACCTGGACAGCGTTTTTCTTGTTCTTCTTCTGTTTTTTTGTCTGCTCGTATTTATACTTGCCGTAATCCATGATCCTGGCCACAGGTGGTTTGGAATTGGGGGATACTTCCACCAGATCCAGTTCTCTTTCTTCTGCCATGGAGAGCGCATCTCTGCTGCTCATGACGCCCAGCTGTTCACCTTCAGCGCCGATGACTCTCAGTTCCCGAGCTCTGATAGCTCCGTTAACTCTTACATTGTCGACTTTTTTTCCGCTTGGCTTAGCGATAAGACACCTCCTTAAAATAAAAAAAGCGGGTACATAAGTCCCGCCCGTCTAAAAGTTCTCAACATGCAGTCGTTTCCGCATTGCTGGCATTTTACCGGTCAGCGCCGTCACGGGCCGATACGGTGAGAAACAGGCGTTTCTTCTTTCTATGTGCTGAAATA